>DASXRF010000001.1:0-5529 GCA_036506755.1 Solirubrobacteraceae bacterium
AGCGAGGCTGACGTCCGGCGCGCGCTCGACGCGATCGTCGACCCCTGCAGCGCTGCCGCCGGCGCGCCGGCGGGGCTCGACGAGATGGGGCTCGTGCAGCAGGTCGACGTGCGTCCCACGTCGACCGGCGCGCACGTAAGCGTCGTCATCAGGCTGACGGCGCCGACGTGCCTGATGGGCATTCCCTTCCTGACCAGTGCGCGGCAGCGTCTGTCGGAGCTGCCCGGCGTCTCCGAGGTCGATGTCTCGTTGGCGTCCGGGATGCACTGGACCGAGGCCGACCTGCCCGCGCGCTACCGGGAGCGGCTGGATCGAGTGCGAGCGCAGCGCCGCCGAAGCGGCACTGCGAAGCGGGCGAGCATTGACGGAGCGCAGTAACCCGGCTCCGCCGCCTGAGCCGAGGGACTGACGGCTACGCCGTCTTTCCGACGGCGTCGCAGTGCTCGGCGATGGCTCTGAGGAAGGCGATGGTCTCGATGTCGCGGTTGGTCGATTCGTCGGGTGTCGTGCCGTACGCGCGGTTGGCGGAGAGCTTGACGATGACCACGCCGCGGGAGGGGTCGACGTAGACGAACTGGTTGTAGACGCCGATGGCGCTGAACTCGCCGCGGTCGCCGTCGGGCAGCCACCACTGGTAGCCGTAGCCGAGCGGCAGCGGGTGATCGGCGAGGATCGGCCGCCCCGCGATGAGGTGTGGGGCGTCGGGGGTGACGGACGCGCGCACCCAGGCGGCGGGCACGACCTGCGTGCCGTTGTAGACGCCGTCGTTGCGGTAGAGCTCGCCCAGCTTGGCGAAGTCGCGCGCCGTGAGGTTGACGCCGGCGAACGCCATCTCGCGGCCGGCGCTGTCGAGCACCCAGTAGCCGGGCGCGGTCATGCCGAGCGGCTCGACGAGCTTTTCCTGCATGTAGTCGGCGATCGAGCGCTGGGTGGCGTGGACGAGCAGCTCGCCGAGCGCCTGGGTGTCGGCGGAGTTGTAGCGGCACACCGTCCCCGGCTCGCTCTCGCGGACCATGGTCGCGACGAAGTCGGCAAGCGTGCCGGCCCCGCTCATCACGGCGCCGAGGCGGTAGATGTCTGAGTCGGGGTCGTTGTAGTCCTCGTTCCAGCGCGCGCCCGAGGACATCTGCAGGACGTGCCGGATCGAGACGCCGTCGTACGCGGAGCCCGGCTGCACCGGAACGTAGTCGCTGATCGGTTCCTCGACGCCGTCGATGTGGCCCTCGGCGACGGCGATCCCGATGAGCGCCGAGACGAAGCTCTTGGCCACCGACATCGACATCCACTGCACGTCGCGCCCGCCGGTCAGCGCGTAGCGCTCGTGCCGCACGAGGCCGTCCTCGAGCACGAGCAGCGCCGCGGTGTCGGTGTCGACGAAGAAGTCCTCCGTCGCCCTCGCCTCGCCCTCGTGGTCGTAGGTGGCCGGGAGCGCGATCGGTGCGCCGTCCGGGAAGGTCGACGGCTCGGTCGACGGGGCCATCGCCCGCGTCGGCGCGAGTTCCTTGATCCGGGCGAAGTTTTCGTGCTGCGGCGCTCCGCTGAAGAGGCCGAGCGTGGCGAGCGAGGGGCTGGTCTGCGTGGTCATGGTGCGGCAAGATAGCAGTACCGATCGGTTTGTCAACCGAGTGGTACGGCAACTGCTACGTTGGGGTGATGACCGGGTCAACGCCTCCCGTCGACGGTCGCGCGCTGCGCTACCAGCACCGGCGCCCCGAGCTTCTGGCCGCGGCCGCCGAGTACGTCCTCGATCACGGAATCGGCGATCTCTCCCTGCGCCCCATGGCACGCGCCCTCGGCGTCACCCACGCGACGCTGATCCGCCATTTCAGCTCCAAGGACGCGCTGCTCGCCGAGGTCCTCGAGCACCTGCGCGCCTCCCTGATAACGCAGATCGAGACCGACGACGAGCTTCGCGCGACCACGTCCGTCGCCGAGCTCCTGCGAGCGCTCTGGCGCCGCTTCTCCGACCCCAAAGAGCAACGGCAGTTCCTCCTGCTGGCCGAGGTGTACGGGCTCGCCGTCCGCGATCGCGGACGCTACGGCGACCTCCTCGCGTCCACCGTCGTGCACGGCTTCATCACGCCGATCCAGGAGCGACTCATCCAGGAGGGGTGGCCACCCGACCGCGCACCCGCGGTGGCCACCGTCCTGCTCGCCCAGATCCGGGGCCTGCAACTCGACCTCATCGCCACCGGCGACCGGGGGCGCGTCGACCACGCGTTCGCCACGATGCTCGACGCACTCCTCTCCGCGCGCTGACGCACAGCCGCCCTTGCCTCCACCCCGCGACGCCTGCTTGGGGACGACAGCCGGCGCTCCGCCGACCAGCGCCGGAGCTTCTCCGCCGACACCGGGATCGGGAGCCCTCTTCCTTCGCCGCCGACTGTGGGGCGCCGACCTGCCGCCGGGCCAGGAGCCAGCGCTCGACCTCGCTGCGGATGAACCGGGGCGCAGCGCCGACTCGAGCGGGCCGTCGAGCGCGATCAGACCCCAGCGCGGACGGCGCGGCTCGGCGCCGGCGACGCGCTGGCTGGCGCCCCCTCGACGCCGTTCCCATCTGCATTGGTCGACCGCGACCGGATCGAGCGGGCGCGCGCAGACCGCGAAGCTCATGCGCAACGCCCTCCGTCGCGAACGCGGAACTCGCGATCATCTCGTCGTGGCGCGCGCGTCCGACCCCAGCGTCGAGCCGGCCAGCCGGCCCGGACCGACCGGTGACCTCCTCGCGCGCGGCCGCGCGGCCGACGTCTTCGCGCTCGCGCCGGACCGGGTGTTGCGCCGCTACCGCCCCGGCGAGGGCGGCGACGTGACGGCGGAGGCCGCCGTCATCGAGCACGCGCGCCGCCACGGCTTCCCGGTGCCGGCCGTGCACGAGGCGAGCGGCCGCGACCTGGTCCTCGAGCGCATCGACGGGCCGACGATGCTCGCCGACCTCGCCCGTCGCCCGTGGCGGCTTCGCGCGCACGGCGCGCTGCTGGCCGAGCTGCACCGGCGCCTGCATCGCATCCCCGCGCCCGACGGCGCGCCCTCGCGGTTCGGCACGGGCGACCGGCTCGTGCACTTCGACCTCCACCCCGACAACGTGCTGCTCTCCCCCGCCGGCCCGGTGGTCATCGACTGGTCGAACGGGTCGCGCGGCGACCCCGCCGACGACGTCGCGCTGACGTGGGCCATCATGGCGACGTCGATCGTCCCCGGTCCGCTGCCCTTCCGGGTCCTCGCCCGCGCCGGGCGAAACGAGCTGCTAAGGGCGTTCCTGTCCGGCGTCGACGCCGCCGCCGCGCGGCGGCGCCTGGCCGCCGTCGCCGCCCGCCGGCTGGAGATCGACCACCATCTCCTGGCGCCCGAGCGGCGGGGGCTCGAGGCGCTCGTCGCTCGCCACGGCGCCGGGCGACTGCAGTAGCGTCGCAGCGACGCTGTCCCCGACGACAGGAGCGCGGCAAGAGATGCTGTGTGCGCTGACGGTCCGCAAGCTCAAGCCCGGGACCTTCGAGCAGTTCCGCGAGGCGTTCATGCGCGACGAGGTCGCCGACAACCCGCCCGCCGGCTGGGTGCGCTTCAACATGATCCGCAACGCGGACGACCCCGACGAGGTCATCTGCTTCGGGTTCTTCGACGGCAGCGTCGACGAGCTGCGCCGCAGCGCCGACGAGACCGGCTATCGCGAGCAGCAGGAGGCGATCGCGCCGTTCGTCGAGTCGGTCGGCGCCGACGGGCTGTACGAGATCGTCGAGGACTACACGGCGGCCCCGAGCACGACCGGATAACGAGGCGGCGCCGTGGTCGTCAAGATCAACGCGATCGAGGTCGCCGCCGGCCGGGGACCCGAGCTCGAGGAGCGCTTCGCCCGACGCGCGGCCGAGGTCGAGTCGATGCCCGGCTTCCTGGGCTTCGAGCTGCTCCGCCCGGTCGAGGGCGAGAGCCGCTACTTCGTCTACACGCGCTGGGAGAGCGAGGAGGCCTTCCGCGCGTGGGTCGAGAGCCCGGCGTTCACGCGCGGGCACGCGCAGGCCGCGCGCGACAGCGGCGGCACGGTCGCGCACGGCTCGGCGCTCATGGAGTTCGAGGTCGTCCAGAAGGTCGAGCCGGACTGACGCTCAGCCCGCGGCGAGCGCCGCGATCGTCGCGGGCACGCCCTGCTCGGCGCTGGGGTAGCGCGGCTGCCAGCCGAGCTCGCGCTTGAGCTTGGCGTTCGACGAGCGCGCGCTGCGCACGACGGCGGCGACGGCGTTCGGGCCGGCGACCAGGCGGGCGATCGCCGCCGGGATGCGCCGCGGCGCCCCGAGCCCGAGCTCGCGGGCGGTCAGCGCGAGGAAGTCATAGCAGGTGATCGGCGTGTCGTCGGCGCAGTGGAAGACCTGGCCGGGGGCGGCGCCGGACTCGATCGCGATCACGCAGGCGCTCGCCACGTCGTCGACGTGAACCACGTCCCAGAGGTTGTCGCCGCGCCCGATGACCGCGAAGCGCCCGGGCCCGCGCAGCCGGGCGACGAGGTCGTTGGCGTACCAGCCGCCGGGCCCGTAGACGTGCGACGGCCGGATCACGACGGCGGGAAGCCCGGAGTCCAGGACGAGGCGCTCGCCCTCCTGCTTGGAGCGGCCGTAGGGCGTCGTGACCGGCAGCGGCGCGTCCTCGGTCAGCAGCGCGCCATGCGCGTCGCCCGTGACGACCGTCGAGCTGAACACGATGCGCGGGCCTCCGGCCGCCCGGCACGCTTCGACCAGGCGCCGCGTGCCCTCGACGTTGACCTCGCGGATCCGCTGCTCGTCGCGCTGGGTGGCGATCTCCGCCGCGAGATGGACGACCGCGTCCGGCGCCGCCGCCGCAACGGCCTCGCGCAGGCGCTCGCCGTCGGTCAGGTCGCCGGCGACCGCAGTCGTGCCGGCCGGCTCGGAGCCCGGGCGGCGGACGAGCGCGCTCACCGCGTGGCCGCGCTCTTGCAACTGGCGGCAGACCACCTCGCCGACGAAGCCGCTCGCGCCGGTGACGAGAACGCGCACGGCGGCGCTCAGACGCCCGCGGCTTGCAGCGCCGGCCCCATGCGCTCGGCGAGCGCCATCAGCCCCGAGGCCGGCCGGACCATCACGGTGAACTCGGCGATATGGCCGTCGGCGTCGTCCCGGATGAGGTCGAGCCCCTGCAGCTGGCGATCGCCGACGCGCGCCTCGAAGACGAGGCCATGGACGCCGTCGCCGGCGAGCTCGTCGGTGTACCGGAAGTCCTCGAAGACGCCGAAGACGGTGCGCAGGATCGTCTCCACCACCTCGCGGCCCTGGTACGGGCGGAACACCGCCGGGCTGCGGAAGACGACGTCGTCGGCGAGCAGCGCGACCGCCTCGTCGAGGTCACCGCGCTCGACGGCGGTCCGGAAGGCGTGCCCGGGCATCGGACGCGAGCCTACCTGTCGCGCGAACCGTTGACCTCGGCAAGCAATCCGTTGACAATTGCAGGCATGTCGGCGGCGACGCTCGACGCGCGGGTGGCCTCCGTGCGCGCCTTCAACCGCTTCTTCACCCGGCGGATCGGCGT
>DASXRF010000002.1:0-1853 GCA_036506755.1 Solirubrobacteraceae bacterium
TCCTGGGCGCGGTTCTCCCCGGCCAGCGTGACGCCCGCCTCGCCAAGCGCGCCGATCTGGTCGAGCGGCACGTACTTGGTCGCCGCGAGGATCTCGACGCCGTCGCCGACCTCCGCCCGGACCGCTTCGAGGTTCGCTCGCACGCGGGCGGGGTCTAGTGCCGCGTCAGCCAACCTTCGCCCCGTTCGGCGGGCCCTCGCCGCGCCTGGCGCGGCCGTCGGGCTTGAACGTGCCACCAGCATGCCCTGCGCCCGCCGCCCACGCCAGGCACAACGATGGCTCCGCCGGCGACGAGGCGAATGTTGCCTGACACGGCACTAGAAGCCGAGGATCGCCGCGACTTCGCGCGCGCAGCCCCACGCGAGGCCCACGCCCGTGCCGCCGTGGCCGTAGTTGTGCACGCACGTCGCCGCGCCGAGCGGCTCGGCCTCGACGCGCACGGTGGCGCGCGCGGGCCGCAGGCCGACGCGATGCCCGAGCACGCGCGCCTTCCCCAGGCGCGGCTCGATCTCGGCGCAGCGGCGCACGATCTCGGCGGCGACCGCCAGGTCGGGCTCCAGGCTCCACTGGCCGTCGTCGGCGTTGCCGCCGAGGACGACGTGGTCGCCGTGCGGTATCCAGCTCGCCCAGCGCGGCCCGGGCTCCTCCATGAAGAACTCGTCGAGCCCCGGGTTCTCGACGATGACGTGCTGGCCGCGCACCGGGCGCAGCTCCGGGTCGGGCACCAGGTGGCGCGCGCCGATGCCCGAGCAGTTGACGATCGCGTCCGCCTCGCCCGCGACGTCGGCCAGCGCACGCACGGTGCGCACCTCGACGGTCCCGCCGGCGCCTTCGAAGCGCGAGAGGAGGCACTGCAGGTAGCGCGGCATGTCGACGATCGGGACGTGGAGGGAGAACGCGGCGCGGTAGCCGTCGAGCGCGCCGTCGCGCCGCGAGATCTGGACGCCCGGGAACAGGAACGGCGGCGGGCCGTCGGTCGTGGTGCGCGAGACGAGCGTCCCCCGCGCGACGCGCACGCCCGTGCGCGGGTCGCCGGCCTGGGCGCGCAGCTCGTCGCGCGTCACCTCGGCCCAGCGCCGCACGCGGTCGGCCGGGCCGGCGAACGTCGAGCCCCACATCGCTCCGGCCGCATACGAGGTCGTGTCGTGCGGCAGCTTCGCGGTAGCGATGCGCACCCGCGCTCCCGCCTCCGCCAGCGCGATCCCCGTCGTCAGGCCGATCACGCCCGAGCCGATCACCAGTGTGTCCATGGCGCGTGACGCTAGCGTCCGGCTCTGTGCGCCCGCTCGCCCCGGCCGCGCTCGCCGCCGCGGCTCTGCTCGCTGCCGGCTGCGGCTCGCCGTCCGCCGACCTCTTCGCGGTCGAGCGCGCCGGCAGCATCCCGGGCGCCCGCCTGCGGCTGGTGGTCAACGACGCCGGGACGGTTCGCTGCGACGACCGGCCGGCGGTCAAGCTCACCGAGGCCGAGCTGCTCGACGCCCGCGACCTGCAGCGCGACCTCGAGGACCCCGCCGGCCGCGACCTGCGCCTCGCGCCGGGCCCCGGCTCGGTCCTGCGCTACCGCGTCCGCACGCCCGACGGAACGGTCAGCTTCGCCGACGACTCGCGCGGCAAGCCCGCGGTCCTCGACCGTCTCGCGTTCTACGTCCGGCGCCTGGCGCGCCAGCGCTGCGGCCGCCCGCGCTGATGGCTCCCATCAGCCAATCCGACTGGCCGCCGCGGCCCTCCGCTTCCTAATGTGGAGAGGTGCACCGCCGCGCCTGGCTGCTCATGGCGCTCCTCGCCGCGCTGTGGGGAGCGTCGTACATGTTCATCAAGGTCGCCCTCGACGACCTCAGCCCCGTCGCGCTCGT
>DASXRF010000003.1:0-2248 GCA_036506755.1 Solirubrobacteraceae bacterium
GGCCCGCCAGCGCGCGCTCGCCGACCTGCACGCCATGCTGCTGCGCGGCGCGCGCTTCGAGCTCCGCCGCCGCGCGCCCACGCTCGGCCACCTCTCCTCGCGCGAGCTCGACGATCTCGCCATGCAGGCGACCAATGACGCGGTCGTCGCCATCCTGGCCAAGCTCGACAGCTTCCGCGGGGCGAGTCGCTTCACGACGTGGGCGTACAAGTTCGTCCTGCTCGAGGCCGGCGTGAAGGCGCGCCGGCGCGCCTGGCAGGGTCGCGAGGTGATGCTCGACGACGCTGCCTGGCCGAGCGTCCCGCACGGCGGGCAAACGCCGCACGAGAGCTTCGAGAGCGGCGAGCTGCTGGCCGCGCTGCGCGTTGCGGTGCAGTCGTCGCTGACCGACCGCCAGCGCGAGGTCTTCGTCGCGCTGGCGCTCAACGAGGTGCCGATCGACGTCCTCGCCGAGCGCCTGGGCACGACCAGAGGGGCGCTGTACAAGACATTGCACGACGCGCGTCGCAAGCTTCGCGCCGTGCTCGCCGACGACGGGTTGACGGTCCATCCGGCCGCCACGGCCACGGGAGGTGCTCATGAGCACTGAAGATCGGGATCGCGAGCTGCTCGCGCGTCTGCTCGGTCCATCGGGACCGGAGGTCACGTGCGAGCAGTGCTTCGAGCTGCTCGACGAGTACGTCGAGCTCGAGCTGGCCGGCGAGGACGCCGACGCTCGTCTGCCGGGGATGCGCGAGCATCTTCAGGGCTGCCCCGCCTGTCGCGAGGACCACGAGAGCCTGCGCGACCTCGTCGCCCTGGAGCGCGAGGCGTAAGAACGCGGCGCGCACGGTCGCGAACCGTGCGATGACCAACGACCTCGCCCTAGGAGGAATCAGATGAGTGCCATCGCCGCTGCCCTGCGACCCGTGCCCCTGCCCGCGTCGGACGCCGTTCGGCGCGATCCCGCCGCGCAGGCGTTCCTGCTGCTGCGGATCGCCTTCACGCTCGCGCCGATCCTGTTCGGCCTCGACAAGTTCGCCGGGGTGCTGACCGACGACTGGACGAGGTACCTCGCAACCGAGTTCAACAACCTCATCCCGGGCAACGCCCAGGACGCCATGCACATCGTCGGCGTCGTCGAGATCGTCGCCGGCCTCGTCGTCCTCGTCAGCCCGCGCTTCGGTGGTGTACTCGTCGCGGCCTGGCTGGGCGGCATCATCGTCAACCTGCTGCTCGTCGGCGGCTACGGCGACATCGCCCTGCGCGACTTCGGCCTGCTCGTCGGCGCCCTCGCGCTCTCGCGGCTGGCCTCCGGGTACTCGGGTCGGCCGTCGGTTCGCTGACGGCCATGCCGGCATCGGGGCGGCCCGAGCGGCCGCCCCGGTACTGGTCAGGCGCGCGTCGTCTGCGCGGGCGCGGCGCCGGACGGCGCGGGAGCGCTGCCCGGCGGTGCGCCGCCCTGGGGACCGGCGCCGGGCGGCGGTCCGCCCTGCTGGATGCCGAGGACCTTGTAGTCCTTGCTCACGGCGACGTGCAGCTCCCCGTCGGTCGTGATCACGTGGGCGACGAACGAGCCGTCGGGGAGCGCCATGACGCCCTCCAGCGTGCCCGGGTACTTGGCCAGCGCCGCCTGCTTGACCTTGGCCGCGGTGGCGCCCCGGACGACGGTTCCGAAGCTCGGGGCGCCGGCCGGCGGCGCCTGGCCCTGCTGCGGCGCCTGCGCGCCCTGAGGGCTCTGGGCGCTTCTGGCGGCCGCGGCGTCGGTGGTCGTGTCGCCGGACGTCGAGGCGCCCACCGCCCAGGCGGCGATGCCCGCCGCGATGACGGCCGCCGTGGCGGCCAGGGTTCTGGAGAGCTTTCTGGTCATGCCTTCACCATCGCCCCGGCGGCTGGGGTCCGGCCGTGAGGATCCTGGGACTCGCCTGAGAGCCTGACGACGAGCAGGACCGCGACCGGGACGACCGCGAGGGCCACCGGCACGTAGAACCACGGCTGCCCGGCGTCGGTCCCCTCGCCGATCGCGTGCACGACACCGAGCAGCCACGCGAGCGCGGTGAACCGATGCAGCGTGCGCCAGCGCGACACGCCGATCCTCCCGCGCACGTAGTAGGAGAGCCCGAGGAGGACGAGCAGCCAGCCGGCGATGATGCCCATGCTGGTCCATCCGCGCTCGAACGAGCTCACGAAGGGGACCGTCACATCGGCGGGGCTCGGGTGCATGAACCCGTCGCCGAGGAGGACGAGCGCGTGCAGCACGACCGCGGCG
>DASXRF010000004.1:0-1676 GCA_036506755.1 Solirubrobacteraceae bacterium
CGATCGTCGCGCCGTTCTTCGCCGACGTCGACACGCGGAACCCGGCCTCGGACGTCGTCACGTACGGCAGCACGACGTTCGACGGACGGCCGGCGTTCTGCGCCCTCTGGGCGCACGTCGGCGTCGGCTTCTACAACCAGCGCGCGGACAGGCTGAACAGCTTCCAGCTGCTCCTCGTCGACCGCTCGAACACGGGCGCGGGCAACTTCGACATCGTCTTCAACTACGACCAGATCCTTTGGGACACCGGCGACGCGAGCGGCGGCGTCTCCGCCGTCGCCGGCTACTCGAACGGGGGCGCGAGCTCGTTCCAGCTGCCCGGGTCGGCGGTGAACGACGCGTTCCTCGACTCGAGCGCGAACGGTCTCATCCGCCGCAGCGTCAACTCGGACCACCTCGGCCGCTACGTCTTCCCCGTGCGCAACGGGATCGTCCAGACGCCGCCGGCGGTCTCGACGGAGCCGGGCGACCTGACAGCAGACGCCGGCTCGCCCGCCGAGCTCACCGCCGCGGCGACCGGGACTCCGAACCCGGCCGTGCAGTGGCAGATGTCGACGGACGGCGGGGAGAGCTTCGCCGACATCGACGGCGCCACCTCGCCCGTGCTGCGGTTCACGCCCACCGCCGCCGACGACGGCAATCGCTACCGGGCGCGCTTCACGAACGACGTCGGAGAGGCGACGACGCGCGCCGCCACCCTGACCGTGCGCAATACGCGGCCCGTCGTCACCGCCGAGCCTGACGACGTCACCGCCGTCGCCGGCGCGACGGCGCACTTCGCCGCCGCCGCCGACGGGATCCCGGCGCCGACCGTCCAGTGGCAGGTCTCGACGGACGGCGGCAGCAGCTTCCACGACATCGACGGCGCGACCGACTCGACGCTCGACGTCGTCGCCGACCCGGCCTCGAACGGCAACCGCTACCGCGCCCGCTTCGGCAACGGCGTCGGCGACCCGGCGGAGACGCGGGCCGCCGTGCTGACCGTGAACACAGCCCCGGCGATTATCGCGCAGCCCGACGACCTGACGGTCGTCGAAGGGCACGAGGCGCACTTCACGGTGGCCGCGAGCGGGCGGCCGGAGCCCATCGTGGAGTGGCAGGTCTCCACCGACGGCGGCGCCAGCTATGTCAACGTGCCCGGCGCGACCGCGCCCGCGCTCACCTTCACCGCCGCACCCGGCGACGACGGCAACCGGTACCGCGCGGTGTTCAGCAACGCCGCCGGCAGCGCAACGAGCTCGGCGGCGACGCTCACCGTTCAGTCGGCGCCGGTCGTGACCGCGCAGCCCGCCGATATCGTCGCCGCGCCGGGTGACGAGGCCAGCTTCAGCGCAGCCGCCAGCGGCTTCCCCGCCCCGACTGTGCAATGGGAGGTCGACTCTGGCGACGGCTTCATAAGCGTCGAGGGCGCCACCGCGCTCACACTCACCGTCGACGCCACAGCGGCCGCTGACGGCAACCGCTATCGCGCGATCTTCCGCAACCGCGCCGGCGAAGCAACGAGCGCGGCAGCGACATTGGTTGTGCAGTCGGCGCCCAGCGTCACCGACCAGCCCGCGGACGCCTTTGCGCCCCCGGGCGCAGAAGCCAGCTTCAGCGCAACCCCCGGCGGCTATCCCGCGCCGACGGTGCAGTGGCAGGTCAACGCCGGCGAGGGCTTCGCGAATATCGCGGGC
>DASXRF010000005.1:0-3356 GCA_036506755.1 Solirubrobacteraceae bacterium
CCGGGCCGTCGGCCGATCGCGTGGTCGCCCTGAGTGGCCCGGCCGGCGCGGCGCGCGCCGCGCTGACCACGGCGCCCGCCGGCACGCGCGTCTCGCTGCGGGTCTCCGGCCTGCCCGCGAGCAGCGGCGGCGAGGTCTACGAGCTGTGGTTCTCGCGCGGGCGCGACCGCGTGAGCGCCGGCACCTTCACGGTCGCGCGCGACGGCCGCGCCACTGCGCAGCTCACCACCGCCGTCGCGGTGCCCGACGCGCAGCGCCTGTGGATCACGCGCGAGCCGAACGCCGACGATCCCGCGCCCAACGGGCCGACGGTCCTGCGAGCGCGCCTGGTATGAGAGGTGAGACATGGACATCGTGATCGCCGGCGCCCACGGGCAGGTCGCGCGGCGCCTCGCGCGGGTGCTCGTCGCGCGCGGCGATCGCGTCCGCGGCCTGATCCGCAACGCCGGCCACGCGGACGACCTGCGCGCCGACGGCGGCGAGCCGGTGGTCTGCGACCTCGAGGAGGCGGGCGCCGAGGACCTCGCCGAGCTGATCGCGGGCGCCGACGCCGTGGTCTTCGCCGCGGGCGCCGGGCCGGGCAGCGGCGCGGCGCGCAAGCTCACGATCGACCGCGACGGCGCGGTCAAGCTCCACGACGCCGCCCGCGCCGCGGGCGCCGAGCGCTATGTCATCGTCAGCTCGGTCGGCGCCGAGCGACCGCCCGCAGGCGACGACGTCTTCAGCGTCTACCTGCGGGCGAAGGCCGAGGCCGACCAGGCGGTGATGGCGGGCGACCGCGCCTGGACGGTCGTCCGGCCGGGCCGGCTGATCGAGGACCCGGGCACCGGCCGCGCGCGGATCCAGGCCGAGCCCTTCCGCGGGCAGGTCAGCCGCGACGACGTCGCCGCGGTGCTCGCCGCCGTCCTGCACGAGCCGCGCTCGGCTCGCCGCATCCTCTACGTCAACGCTGGCGACGAGCCGATCGAGGAGGCGCTCGCGCGCGCCGTCGGCTAGGCGGCCATCCGCTCGGACGAAGGCCTCGACGCGGCGACCGTGGCGAACTCCATCCCCTCCGCGAGGTCGCCCCGGCGGATCAGCGCGATGTCGCGCAGGTAGTTCTGGTGGATGCGCCACGGCGCCTCCATCCCCTGGCGCGGGAACTGGTCGACCGAGCGCTGGACATAGCCGCTGGTGAGGTTGAGGAACGGCTGCGTCGGGCCGTCCTTCCGCTCCGGGCGGGGCGTCGCCTGGGTGTAGCCCTGCGCGTCCATGTGGTTGAGCAGGCGGGTCACGTACTGGCAGATCAGGTCGGCCTTGAGCGTCCACGAGGCGTTCGTGTAGCCGACGGCCAGCGCCAGGTTCGGCACGTCGCCGATCATCATGCCCCGGTAGGTGAGCGTCTCGGACGGGTCGACCTCGCGCCCGTCGACCGAGAGCTGCATGCCGCCGAGCGCCAGCAGGTTCAGGCCCGTCGCCGTGACGACCAGGTCGGCCTCGAGGGTCTGCCCGGACTCGAGCTCGATCCCGGTCTCGGTGAACGACGCGATCCGGTCGGTCACGATCGACGCGCGGCCGCTGCCGAGCGCCTCGAACAGGTCGCCGTCCGGCACGAGGCAGACGCGCTGGTCCCACGGGTTGTAGCGGGGGTTGAAGTGGGTGTCGACGTCGTAGCCCTCGGGCAGCGCCTTCTTGACGCCGGCGCGGATCAGCTTGCGCATGAACTTCGGCGCGCGCCGGCTGAGCTGGAAGACGCCCATGGTCAGCAGGACGTTCTTCCAGCGCACCGCGGCGTGGGCCCAGCGCTCGGGCACGACGCGCCGGATGAGCTTGGCGATCGGGTCCTCGTTGGGGATCGAGACGACGTAGCTCGGCGACCGCTGGAGCATCGTCACGTGCTCGGCGTCCGGGGCCATGGCCGGGACGAGGGTGACCGCCGTCGCGCCGGACCCGATGACCACCACGCGCTTGCCGGCGTAGTCGACGTCGTCGCTCCAGTGCTGCGGGTGGACGATCTGGCCCTTGAAGCGCTCGGTCCCGGGCAGCTCGGGCGTGTAGCCCTCGTCGTAGCGGTAGTAGCCCGTGCACGTGAACAGGAAGCCCGCGGTCAGCTGCACCGTCTCCTGCGTGTCGGTGCGCTCGACCTCGACCGTCCAGCGCTGGTCGTCCGACGACCACTCGGCGCGGACGACGCGGTGGTTGAAGCGGATGTGGCGGTCGATGCCGTACTCGCGCGCGGTGTCCTTGACGTACTCGAGGATCGCGGGGCCGTCGGCGATGGCCTTGGCCGCCTTCCACGGCCGGAAGCCGTAGCCGAGCGTGAACATGTCGGAGTCCGACCGGATGCCCGGATAGCGGAAGAGGTCCCACGTGCCGCCGATCGAGTCCCGCGATTCCAGGATCGCGTAGCTCTTGCCCGGGCAGCCGGCCTGGAGGTGGTAGCCGGCGGCGATGCCGGACAGCCCGGCCCCGACGATGAGCACGTCGACGTGGTGCTGGTGCTGCTCGAGCGGCGTGACGGTGTGGGTGTCGGCCATGGGTCCTCCTGCGTGCGGGGGCGCTATCGACGCGGCGTCGACATCGTAGCGAAGATATCGACGCTGTGTCGATAGCAGTTGGCGCGGCAGTACTCTTGGGGCATGGCAACGCAGCCGACCCCGGCGAAGGCACGGCGGATCCGCCGGCTCCCGAGCGACGCGGAGCGCGAGATCCTCGACGCCGCCGAGGCTGCGCTGGCCGAGCGCCCGTTCCGCGACATGAGCGTCGACGACCTCATGCGCCGGACCGGCATGACCCGGTCGACCTTCTACCACTACTTCCGCAGCCTGGACGAGGTCGCGATCGCGCTGATGCGCCGGGTCCAGGGCGAGATGATGGACGTGGCGACGCCGTGGATCAACGCCGGCCACGACGAGGACCCGGTCGCCAGCGTCCCGCGCGCGATCCGCGCCGTGGCGGAGATCTACGCGCGCCACGGCCGCGTGCTGGCGGCGATCAACGATGCCTCGGTCCAGCACGAGGCCGTCGAGCGCGCCTGGCGCGACGGCATCCTCGAGGATTGGATCCGCGCCATCGCCGCGCAGCTGCGCGTCCAGATCGAGCGCGGCGTGACGCGGGTGGAGAACCCCGAGGAGACGGCCCGCGCCCTGCTGCTCATGAACACGTCGGTCTTCGTCGAGCGGCTGGGCAAGCAGGATCCGCCGGACCCGCCGGAGTCCGTCGCCGAGACGCTGTCGCAGATCTGGGTCGGGGCTATTTACCCGGAGGCGCTCGCCGCGCACCGGGCGTCGTGAGCGCGCGCCGGCGCACGCCGCGCAAGGGCGACCTCACCGAGCAGGCGATCCTCGACACCGCCGAGCACCTGCTCGCCGACCGGT
>DASXRF010000006.1:0-4047 GCA_036506755.1 Solirubrobacteraceae bacterium
GCGGCGCGTCGTCGTCCTGCGCCCGCAGCCGCGGCACCGCGTAGGCCAGCACCCCCGCGGCGACGATGAGATAGAGCGGCAAGAGCAGGCTCGCCGTCGAGCCGCCGGCGGAGATCGGGATGCGGAAGGGCAGCGCGGCGACCGCGAGCAGCGGCACCAGCGCCGGCCGCTGGACCATCAGCCACGCCAGCGCGGCGACCGCGACGAGCCCGAGCATCACCGCGCCGGCGGCGACCGACGGCCGGTCGCGCAGCGAGTGCAGCTGCGGCGAGTCCCAGATGTCGCTGACGAGCAGCGCGGGCGCCAGCGCGAGCGCGCCGAGCGCCGCGGCCGCCCGCGCGCGCGTCGACGTTGCGACGATGCAGCCGGCGGCCAGCAGCGCGGCGGCGATGATCCCGATCACCTCGAGCGCATGGCTCATTCCGCGAGCAGCCCCCAGATCCGCTTGACCAGCGCCGTCTCGTTGCCGGGGTGCGACAGCCGCGCCGACAGGTCGGGCAGCCCCACTCGGATGGCCATCCCGCGCCCGATGCGCGCGGCGAGGATCCCGGCCGTCGCGCTGGGTGTCGTGGCCTGCGCGAGCACGCGCGCGCCGGGCGGCGGCACGACGGGCTCGAAGGCGGTCAGGCCCGAGAACACGCCGGTGCCGCCGAAGACGTCTCCGCGGAAGAGGTCGATGCGGTCGTCGGCGGCGGTCAGCGTCGTCGGCCGGCGGACGAGCGGCCGCGCCTCGAAGCCCAGCGCGTCGGTGGGCGCCGCGGTCGTCGGGTCGAGCAGCCGGTGCGGCGTCAGCCGCACGGTGCGGCGCAGCGAGTCCGTGCCGAACGTCGCCAGCCGCCCGCCGCGGCGCACGTAGCCCGTCAGCACCTTCGCCAGGTCGGACGGGATCCACCGCTCGTCCCCGGCGAGGACGACGCCGCGGTGGCCGTCCACCGGCGGCCCGACGCCCGCGGCGAGGGCGAGGTCGGTGGTCAGGTCGTAGCGCAGGCGCGCGTGGTCGAGGAAGATCAGCAGCGGCGCGACGCGGCGGACGAGGTCATCGGGCAGCCCGCGGACGAGCACGCGGTCGCGCAGGACGGGGACGCCGCGGGTGAGCGTGTCGGGCAGGCCGTCGCCGTCGTCGTCGTACGGGTTGGTGCCCTGCCACAGCAGCGCGGGCAGCACGACCAGGACGCGCTCGCGATGCAGGCCCTGCACGGCGAACGGGACCGCGGTCGCGTGCCGGCGCGTACGCAGCTGGAGCAGGTACAGGCCGGACCGGCGGCCGGGCGCGGCGATCGTCAGGTTCGGGCGCGTGCCGCTGCCGCGCTTGCGCGGACGCGCCTCGCCGACGTGGCGCACGCTCCACGTGTACGCCGCGCGGCGCGCGTCGACGCCGAAGAGCGCCTTCTCCCCGGTCACGACCGGCGCGTCGAGCGGCGGCTGCACGCCGAGGTAGCGGATCGTGATCCCGCCGCGCCCGGGGAGCGTCTGCCCGTAGCCCGGCTGCGGCGGCAGGACGGCGGGCGACGAGCCCAGGTTGCCGGCGCGGTCGCGCGTGCGGACGGCGACGACGTAGGTGCCCGGCTGCACGCGCCGGCCGTGGACCGTCCCGTCCCATCGCACCGTGCCCGACCCCTTGAGCGATCCCAGCTCGACGACCGGCTCGCCCGACGGCCGCGGGTCGGTCCGGTAGATCTCGACGAAGGTCGGCTTGGTCGTCGACGGCGAGCGGACGTGGATCTCCAGCGGCCGGCCCTGCGGGTTGGGGAAGAGCTCGGGGCGCGGGACCTTGTCGGCCTGCGGCCCGATCGAGGTGACGAGCGGGCGCGGCGGCGTCGTGTCGAGCGAGAAGGGCCGCGGCAGCAGGATCGAGCGGCCCTGCCGGCGCAGCGTGACCTCGAAGTGGTAGGCGCCGTCGCGCACGCGGCCACCCCCCGCCGCGCGCCCGCGCCACAGCACCCGCAGGTTGCGGAACGCCGGCAGCGACTGGTCGCTCACGAGCGTGTCGACGACCTCGTCGTCGCGGCCGACGACGCGGACGGTGACGTCGTCGCCCTTCTTGAGCAGGAACGCGGCGCGACAGCCGTCGAAGCGCCCGTCGCCGTTCGGGGAGCAGAACGGCGTCACGCTGAAGCGCGCCACCGCCGCGGGCGTGCTCTTGACGCGCTGGGCCAGGAAGAAGGCGGCCACCGACGCGGCGACCAGCAGCCCGAACACGACGCCCGCCGCGCGATTCAAAGCCGCACCAGCCCGCCGTTGGGCACGTCGATGTCCGAGAACGCGTCGAGCCCGCGCTGGTCGGTGTGGCACAGCGCGACCCGGATCGTCCCGCGGTGGCAGACGACCAGCGCGGGCAGCTCGCCGCGCTGGGTGACGTCGACCAGGCCGGCGAGGACGCGCTCCTGCTGCTCGTTGAGCGACTCGCCGCCGGGGAAGCGCCAGCCGTCGCCCGCGCGCTCCCACGCCGCGAAGGCCTCGGAGTCGACCTCGTCGTAGAGGCGCTCGGTCCAGTCGCCCGTCTCGGTCTCGGCGAAGCGCTCGTCGACGACCGGCTCCAGGCCCACGCGCTCGCCGACGATCGCCGCCGTCTGGCGCGCCCGCTCGAGCGGGCTGGTGTAGAGCGCGACGAGGCGCTCGCCCGCCGCCGCCTCCGCGAGCGCGCGCGCCTCCTCGACGCCGCGCTCTGTCAGCACGGCGCGCGGGCTGTGGCCCTGGAAGCGGCGCTCCGCGTTGAACGTCGTCTCGCCGTGGCGGGCCATCAGGATCATGGGGCCATCGTGTCCGAGCGCAGGCCGAGGCGCAGGGTCTCGAGCGACAGGACGTCGTCGGGCGCGATGTTGCCGAGGTTGACCTCGGGGCCGAAGCGCTCGATGAACCACACCTGCTGGTCCTTACGCGGGGCCTCGAAGACCATCCGGGCGGGATCGATCGCGTGGGCGATCTCGTCGATCAGGCCCATGCGCACCTCGCCGTCGGCGCGGAAGATCCCCGCCGTCCCGGTCTCGCGCGCCTCGGCGATGACCTTCCACGCGCCGGCCTCGAGCTCGGCCTCGATCTGCTCGACCCAGCGGTAGGGAGCCATGATCTTGCGGTCGTCCTTCGAGCCGACCTCGCTGAGCACGGTGAACCCGTCGCCCGCCAGCCGGCGGATCAGCGCGCGCTTGTCGGCGGGGTCCAGCGTGATGGTCCCGTCGGACACCTCGACGTGCTCGAGCCCGAGCTCGCGCAGCCACTCGACCAGGGGGTCGACGCGGCGCTCGCGGATGGCGAGCTCGGTGAGGGTGCCGCCGAGGACGACGGGGATGCCGTGCGCGCGGAAGCGCTCGAGCTTGGGCAGGAGGTTGCCGGTCGCCAGCGCGGTGCCCCAGCCGAGCTTGACGATGTCGACGCTGTCGCCGGCCACCTCGACGAGTCCGTCGACCTGGGCCAGCGAGAGCCCGCGGTCGAGCACGTGGGTGAGCCCGGTCGCCCGGGGCTTGCCGCTGCGCGGCGGGAGTTCGAACGGCCCGGCCATTGCCTCGAGCGCGCGCGGCGCTACCGCGCGAAGTTCTGCCCGACCACCACCACGACCTCGGCGTTGGGCCCCGCGGTCGTGCTGTCGACGTCGCTCGCGGCCACGACCTGGTCGGCCGGGATGCGGAGGGATCGGGCGACGTCGCGTGCCTCGTCGCGGTGACCGGCGCCGTACTCGACCTTCGTGTCGGACTGCGCCTGGTTGGACGCGTCGGTCACGGCCACCGTCGTGAAGCCCTGCTCCTCGATCCGGTTGGCGACGCTGCGCGCCAGTCCGGTCACCGTCGTGCCGTTCAGCACGGCCACGCTGGTCTGCGCCCGCTCGGCTCGCGTCGTCGCCGGCGGCGAGGACAAGACCACGCCGCCCGCGCCCAACACGGTGGGCCAGGTGGCCGCGCCGCAGCCGGCGGGCGGCGGCAAGCCGCCGGCCGCCACGCGGGCCGATCGCGCGCAGACCAGCGTGGCCGTCCTCAACGGCACGACCGTGACCGGCCTGGCGCGCAGCGTCGCCAACCGGATCGAGGAGCAGGGCTTCACGACGGTGGCCGTGAC
>DASXRF010000007.1:0-5237 GCA_036506755.1 Solirubrobacteraceae bacterium
ATCGACGACACCCTGGTCAAGGTCGTCTCCTGGTACGACAACGAATGGGGATACGCGAACCGGGTCGTGGACCTCGCACAGCAGGTGCTGTGAAGACGCTCGACGACCTCGGCGACGTCGCCGGCCGCCGCGTCCTCGTCCGCGTCGACTTCAACGTCCCGCTCGACGGCGAGGGCCGGATCGCCGACGACACGCGCATCCGCGCGGCCGAGCCGACGCTGGGCGAGCTGCGAACGGGCGGCGCGCGGCTGGTGCTCGCGTCGCACCTCGGGCGGCCGAAGGGCGCTCCGGACCCCAAGCTCTCGCTGCGCCCGGTCGCCGAGCACCTCGGCGTGCCGCTCGCGCCGGGGGTCGTCGGCGACGACGTCGAGGCGGCCACGCAGCGGCTGTCCGACGGCGACGCGCTGCTGCTCGAGAACGTCCGCTTCGAGCCGGGCGAGACGAAGAACGACCCGGCGCTGGCGCGCTCGCTGGCCGCGCTGTGCGACTCCGTCTACGTCGACGACGCGTTCGGCGCGGCGCACCGCGCCCACGCCTCCACCGAGGGGGTCACCCACCACGTCGAGCGCAAGGCGGCCGGCCGGCTGCTGCAGCGCGAGGTCGAGACCCTCACGCGGCTGCTCGCCGATCCCCGCCGCCCGCTCGTGGCGGTGATCGGCGGCGCCAAGGTGACCGACAAGATCGCCGTCGTCGAGCGCTTCCTCGAGGTGGCCGACGCGGTGCTCATCGGCGGGGCCATGTGCTTCCCGTTCTTCGCCGCCCAGGGGCACCCGGTCGGCGCGTCGCTGTGCGAGCTGGAGGGCGTCGAGCCGGCGCGGCGGGTGCTCGGGCACGACAAGCTGCAGCTGCCGACCGATCTCGTGCTCGGGCGAGCGTTCTCCGCGGACACCGAGGTGCGCGAGCTCGCCGGCGTCAACGTCCCGGAGGGCTGGATGGGCCTCGACGTCGGCCGGCAGACCGCGCGCGCGTACGCCGAGGTGATCGACGGCGCCGGCACGGTGTTCTGGAACGGCCCGATGGGCGCGTTCGAGCTCGAGCCGTTCGCGGCGGGCACCCGCACGGTGGCCGAGGCCGTCGCGCGCACGGACGCGACGACGGTGGTCGGCGGCGGCGACAGCGTCGCCGCGCTGGCGCGCTTCGGCCTCACCGACCGCGTCGACCACGTCTCGACCGGCGGCGGCGCCTCGCTCGAGCTCATCGAGGGCCGCACACTTCCCGGTGTGGAGGCCCTGGCATGACGCGCACGCCGTTCATCGCCGGCAACTGGAAGATGCACAAGACGCAGGCGGAGGCGCGGGACTTCCTCGCCGCCCTGCGGCCGCGCGAGGGCGTCGACGTGGCGGTGTGCGCGCCGTTCACCGCCCTGGCCGCCGCCCGCGAGGCGGCGCAGGGCATCGCCGTCTTCGCCCAGAACATGCACGAGAAGCCCACCGGCGCGTTCACCGGCGAGGTCTCGGCGCCGATGCTCGTCGAGCTCGGGATCGACGGCGTCGTGCTCGGGCACTCCGAGCGCCGCCAGTACTTCAACGAAACCGACCGCGCGCTGTCGCACAAGGTGCCGGCGGCGCTGGACAGCGGGCTCGTGCCGATCCTCTGCGTCGGCGAGACCGAGGACGAGCGCGAGGCCGGCGACACCGAGCGCAAGCTGCGCCACCAGGTCCAGGAGGGCCTGCGCGAGGTCGCGTCCGAGCGGCTGGCCGACGTGGTCATCGCCTACGAGCCGATCTGGGCGATCGGCACCGGCAAGGTCGCCACGCCCGACCAGGCCCAGGACGCGCTGGGTTTCTGCCGCGCGCTTGTGGGCGACCGCTCCAAGGCGGCCGCCCAGCGGGTGCGGATCCTCTACGGCGGCTCGGTCAAGTCGGACAACGCCGGCGAGCT
The DNA here is from genome assembly GCA_036506755.1 of Solirubrobacteraceae bacterium. Lineage (GTDB taxonomy): Bacteria > Actinomycetota > Thermoleophilia > Solirubrobacterales > Solirubrobacteraceae > DASXRF01. Next base: position 1,882 of record DASXRF010000007.1, read on the forward strand.
GCTGGCCCTGCCCGACTGCGACGGCGCGCTCGTCGGCGGGGCGTCGCTCGACCCGGGCGAGCTCGCCGCGATCGTCGCCGTGGCATGACGGCCGATGCTTCGCATCGGTTGCGCGAACTGCGTTCGCGCGCGGTGCTGGCGGGATGAGCGTTCCGTCGGTCTGCCTCGTCGTCCTCGACGGCTGGGGGCTGGCGCCGGAGGGCCCGGGCAACGCCGTCGCGCTCGCCGAGACGCCCGTCATGGACCGGCTGTGGGCCGACTTCCCCCACGGCCGCCTGCGCACCAGCGGCGAGGACGTCGGGCTGCCGCCGGGCCAGATGGGCAACTCCGAGGTCGGTCACCTCAACCTGGGTGCCGGAGCGGTCGTGCGCCAGGACCTCAAGCGCATCGACGACGCCGTCGCCGACGGCTCGTTCGCGCGCAACGAGGTCCTTGTCGCCGCGATGACCGGCGCGCGGCGCGTCCACCTCGTCGGCCTGGTCAGCGACGGCGGGGTGCACTCCTCCCTCGAGCACCTCGAGGCGCTGATCGCCATGGCGCGTGAGCAAGGCGTCCCCGACCTAGTGATCCACGCGTTCACCGACGGGCGCGACACGTCGCCCACGGCGGGCGCGGGCTACCTCGAGCGCGTCGAGTCGGCCGGCTTCGGGCGCGTGGCGACGGTGACCGGGCGCTACTACGGGATGGACCGCGACGGCCGCGCCGAGCGCACGCAGAAGGCGTTCAACGCGCTCGTCCACGGCCGCGCGGAGCACACGGCGCCGACCGCGGTCGCCGCCGTGCGGGCGGCCTACGAGCGCCGCGAGACCGACGAGTTCATCGAGCCGACGCTGGTCGGCGACGAGGGCCGCATCCGCCCCGGCGACAGCGTCATCACGTTCAACTTCCGCCCCGACCGGATGCGCCAGATCGTCGGCGCCCTGGCCGACGCGGTCGAGCGGATCACGACGCTGACCGAGTACGACGAGGACTGGACGTTTCCCGTCGCCTTCCCGTCCGAGCGCCCGGCGGTGACGCTGCCCGCGGTCATCGCCCGGGCGGGCAAGCGCCAGCTGCACGTCGCGGAGACGGAGAAGTACCCGCACGTGACGTACTTCTTCGCGGGCGGGGAGGAGGACCCCGAGCCGGGGGAGGAGCGCGACCTCGTGCCCTCGCCGCGCGACGTGCCGACCTACGACCACAAGCCGGCGATGAGCGCGCCGGAGGCCTCCCGCACGTTCTGCGACGCGTGGGGCGGCGGCGACTTCGCCTTCGGGATCATCAACTTCGCCAACGCCGACATGGTCGGCCACACCGGCTCGATCCCGGCCGCCGTCGAGGCGGTGGAGACGGTCGACCGCTGCCTGGGCGAGGTCGTCGCCGCCGTGGCGGCCACCAGGGGCGTGTGCGTGGTCACCGCCGACCACGGCAACGCCGACAACATGCTCGAGCCCGACGGCTCGCCGAACACGGCGCACTCGCTGAACCCGGTCCCGTTCGTCGTGACCACGAACGACGTCGCGGTGCGCGAGGAGGGCGTCCTGGCCGACGTCGCGCCCACGGTGCTCGACCTGCTCGGCATGGAGCAGCCGCCGGAGATGACGGGGCGCTCCATGGTTCGCCCGGCCTGAGAAGAGATGCACGACGGCCCGGCCGGCTCGTGACTGGGTCAGGGTCGTATGTGGAGCCGGCGGGCCGCCGTGCGGGCGTTCGTGTGGGAGGAGGAACGCAGGGCGCATGTTTCCGCGCCTCCCTCAAGGCCAGGTCAAGAGGCCGTGAATCGCGCGCAAAATGTTCGCGAGGCGACACGGACCTCTGCCGGTGCGGCGCACGTAACGGTCGGGGTAGCGTTGCCGTGGAAGGAGGAACCGCACTGGCCGAGGCGAGCGCCGGGACGCTGCGCCGAGTTGGCGCGCCGCCGCGCGTGAAGGCGGCGCGCGAGCGCGCGCTGGTCCGCGCGGCCCAGCGCGGCGACGCCGCGGCGCTGGAGGCGCTCTTCCGCGCGCACTGGCCCGCGGCCTACCGCGCCGCCTGGTTCATCGTCCGCGACGACCAGGCGGCCGAGGACATCGCGCAGGAGGCGTTCGTGGCGGCGGTCGCGGCGCTCGACCGCTTCGACCGGCGCCGGCCGCTGGCCCCGTGGCTGCGCACGATCGTCGCGCGCCGGGCGATCGACGCCGTCCGCGCGCGCTCGCTGCGGCGCGAGGTCGGCGACGCGGCGCTGGCCACCGCGGCGCATGAGGATCCGCCTGACCCCGGCAACCTGGCCGAGGCGCTGGCCGGCCTCCCCGACGCCCAGCGGGTCGTCGTGGTCCTGCGCCACGTCCTCGGCCTGACGCCGGGTGAGATCGCCGCGCTGCTCGAGCTGCCGCGCGGGACGGTCAACTCCCGGCTGCGCCGCGGCCTCGACACGCTCGAGTCGTGGGCCAGGGAAGCGCGATGAGCGGCCGCCGGCAGCCTCCGGTCGCCGACCGCCTCGCCGGCCTTCCCGCCCCGGGCGAGGGCGAGGCCCGCCCCCGCGCGTGGCAGCTCGCCGCCGCCGCGCACGCCGACCGTCCGCGGCCCGGTTCGAACCGGCGGCGCCGCCGCGCGGTCGCCGTGACCGCCGCGGCGTGCGCGCTGGCGCTGGCCACCGCCTTCACCCCGCCCGGCGAGGCGGTCGCCGAGTGGGTCGGGCGGACCGTGCGGGCGGTCGTCGCCCCGCCGCCCCCGCGCCCGGCCGGGCTCGGCGCGCTGCCCGGCGGCGGCCGGGTGCTCGTGCTCGCCGGCGGCGCGCCGCACATCGCCGGCGACCGCGGGCGCCGGCAGGTCCTCGGCGCGGTCGGCGAGGCGACGTGGTCGGGCCACGGGCGGTTCGTCGCCGCAACGCGCGGGCGCGAGCTGATCGCCGCCGACCTCCTCGGCCGCCGGCGCTGGTCGCTGACCGCGCCTGCTGACGTCCACGCGCCGCGCTGGTCGCCCGACGGCTTTCGCATCGCCTACCTGGCCGGACCTACGCTCCGCGTCGTCGCCGGCGACGGCACCGCCGACCGGCTCCTCGCGGCGCAGGCCACGGCTGTCGCGCCCGCGTGGCGCCCGGGGCCGGGCCACGTGCTCGCCTACATCCGCGCGCCCGGGCGGGTGTCGGTGCTCGACGCCGATCGGGGCACGGTCGTGTTCCGCGTCCGCGCGCCCGGGCGCGTCCGCCGGCTCGCGTTCTCCCGCGCCGGCGACCGGCTGCTCGTCGTCGGACGACGCGAGGCGCGCGTCGTCGCCGGGCGGACGGGGCGCACGCTGCAGCGGCTGATCGCGCCGGCCGGCGCCGAGAACCTCACGGCCGCCTACGCCCGCCACGGCGGCGCGTTCGCGCTCGTGCGCCGCCACGGCGCCCGGAGCGA
>DASXRF010000008.1:0-9238 GCA_036506755.1 Solirubrobacteraceae bacterium
TCGAGCAGCGTGACCGTCTGGAGCCGGTTGCGCGAGGCGCGCGGCCCGGTCTCCTCGACGACGCGGCCGGCGTCGATCGAGTCCTGCACGCTGGCGACGATGAGCCGCTCGCCGAGCTCGGCCACGCGGCGGTCGCGGAACTCGATGACCTCGGGGAAGTTGTGGCCGGTGTCGACGTGCATGAGCGGGAACGGGAAGCGCCCGGGGCGAAACGCCTTCTCGGCCAGGCGCAGCAGCACGATCGAGTCCTTGCCGCCGCTGAAGAGCAGCACGGGGCGCTCGAGCTCGGCGGCGACCTCGCGCATGATGTGGATCGCCTCGGCCTCGAGGGCCTGCAGGTGCGTCAGCTCGCGGGTCATGCCGTCGCCACCTGGGGTCGGCGCAGGGCGTACGCGGCGGCGCCGGCGAGCACGGGCGCGCCGATGATGACCGCGGCCGGCACGGCGAGACCCGCCTTGTTGAGCACCCCGAGGGCCGAGCCGAGCAGCACGCAGCCGAGCGCCGGGCGCAGCGCGCTCGCCGCGACGCGCGGCAGCAGCAGCGTCCCGATGTACACGCCGGGCAGCGAGCCGATGAGGATGTTGGCCATGAGCGTGAAGTCGACGTTGCCGCTGATCCAGTGCGCGACGCCGGCGACCCAGAGCAGGATCGCCGCGTGGAAGACGTCGGTGCCGACCACGCGGTGCGGCGTGAGGCGGAACACGAGGATGAGTGCCAGGCCGATCAGTGCGCCGCTGCCCACGCTCGTCATGCCCAGGATGAGCCCGAGGACGAACCCGATGCCCGCGGCGAGCGCCTTGGTGCCGCGCGCGAGGGGCACCGCCGGGCGCTCGCGCAGCGCCGCGGCGGGGAGCAACAGCGCGCGGAAGAGGACCGCCACCGAGACGACGAGCAGCGCGCCGGCCACGCAGTACAGCAGCGTGTCGTCGAAGTCCGAGCCGTAGACGTGGTGCAGGCGCGCGAGCACGATGACGCCGGCCAGCGACCCCGGCACGCTGCCGACGGCCAGCCACTTGGAGAGCGACAGGTCGACCTGCCCGGCACGCCAGACCCGCCAGCCGCCCAGCGTCTTGGTCACCGCGCCGTAGGCGAGGTCGGTGCCGATGGCGACGGTCGGCTTGATGCCGGCCACGATGATGAGGAGTGGGGTCATGAGCGAGCCGCCGCCGATGCCGGTCAGCCCGATCAGCACGCCGACCCCCAGCCCGAAGACGATGACGAGCGGATCCATCAGGTCAGCTCACGCGACGTGCAGTCCGCACTCGGACTTCTCGCTGCCCGCCCAGCGCCCCTCGCGGCCGTTGCCCGGCAGCGTGCACGGCGCGCAGCCGATCGACGCGTAGCCGCGGTCGTGGAGCGGGTGGTAGGGGAGGTCGCGCTCGTTGATGCGCCGCCAGAGGTCCTGCTCGGTCCAGTCGACCAGCGGGTTGAACTTCCAGATCCCGCGCTTGGAGTCGAACTCGACCCGCTCGGCGTCCGCGCGCGTCGGCCCCTTCTCGCGGCGGATGCCGGTGATCCACGCGTCGGCGCCCGCGAGCGCGCGCTCGAGCGCGGCGACCTTGGCCGCGCTGCAGCAGTTCTCGGGGCCGGTCCACGGCCCGCTGGCGTCCTCGACCTCGACGCGGATGCCGAAGCGCTCCTCGAAGGCGCGCCAGGTCTCCATCGTCTCGGGGAAGAGCACGCCGGTGTCGATGGTCACGATCCGCGCGTCCGGCGCCAGCCGCACCAGCTCGTCGATCAGCACCGACTCCTCCTTCTGGAAGGAGCAGAGCATGACCAGCCGCGGGTGGTGGCGCTCGACGGCCTGCGCGAGCGTCTCGGTGATGGTCATGCCTCGACGGGCTCCGGCTCCAGGCGCTCGGTCCACCACTCGGCCGGCGTGCGCGCCGCGAAGTCGCGGAACGTCTCGCCGTCGTCGTGGGTCGTCTCGTAGAGACTGAAGATCTTCAGCAGGGTCTCGTTGAGGTCCCAGTGCGGGACCTTCTTGACGACGACGTCGCCGAAGCGCGGCTCGGCGCCGAGCCGGCCGCCGATGCGGATGTCCATCGCCTCGACGAACTCGCCGTCGACCTTCTTGAGCACGCCCTCGATGCCGATGTCGGCGATCTGGTGCTGCGCGCAGCTCGACGAGCAGCCCGCGAAGTGAAGCCGGAAGTCCTCGCCGTGGCCGTTGGGCGTGACGTGCTGGTCGAGGAACGCGGCGATCTCCGCGGCGCGCCCGCCGCCCGGCCCCTTCGTGAAGACCTTGGCCAGCCCGCAGAACTCCTTGCCCGTGCACGACTGCAGCGCGCGGTTGAAGAACGTCGGCTGCGGCTGGAGCTCCTGGGCGAGCGGCTCGGCGAGCAGGTCGTCGACGCGATCGCTGGGAATCCACGGCAGCAGGACGTTCTGCTGGTGGGTCAGGCGGACCTCGGGACGGGTGCCGTACTCGCGGGCGAGGCGGACGAACTCGTGCAGCTGGCCGGCCTTCAGGCGCCCGACCGGCACGCAGAAGCCGACGGTGCTGTGCTCGCCGTCGTTCTGCGGCGCGACGCCGATGTGGTCCTGGCCGCGCAGCGCGGGCGCCTTCTTGACGCCGCGGCGCAGATCGCGGCCGAGCCGGCCGACGAGCTCCTCGCGGAAGGCCTCGGGGCCCATGCGGTCCAGGACGAACTTGAAGCGCGCCTTGCCGCGCGCCTTCCGGTTCTCCTCGGAGTCGCGGAAGATCGCCGTGATGTGCTCGAGGACCTCGGGCGCCTCCTCGGGCGTGACGAAGACGTCGATCCAGCGCGCGAAGCGCGGCGCGGTCGACAGGCCGCCGCCGACGCGGACGTTGAACCCGCGGGTGCCGTCTTCGGCGATGGCGCCCGAGAGCGCGACGTCGTTGATCAGCCCGCGCGCGCAGTCCTCGGCGCAGCCGGTGACCGAGATCTTGTACTTGCGCGGCAGGTTCGAGTAGAGCTTGTTGCCCAGGAAGTGCTGGTGGATGGCCTCGGCGGTCGCGTGCCCGTCGACGATCTGCTCGTGGCCGATGCCGGCCAGCGTGCACCCGACCACGTTGCGCGTGATGTCGCCGCAGGCGCCCTTCGTGGTCAGGCCGCACTCGTCCAGGCGGCGGAAGATCTCCGGGATGTTGTCGAGGGTGATCCAGTGGATCTGGAAGCACTGGCGGGTGGTGCAGTCGATGATCCCGCGGCCGAACTCTTCGGCGATCCCGGCCATGACCTCGGCCTGGTCGGCGCTCAGGACGCCCTGGACGACCTTCGTGCGCAGCATGAAGTGGCCGTCCTTGGTGTTGTGCGCGTACAGCCCGTACCACTTCAGGCGCATGAGGTCGTCGTCGTCGAGGGTCTCCCAGCCCTCGCGAGCGGCGCGCATCAGGTTCGGGTAGACGTCGAGTCCGTCCTTCTCGGCCTTCGCCTTCTCGACCTTGTTCATGACGAGAAGGTACTAAATCCGATCAGGGTTCTGGAATTTTCTCGGGTCTTATGCGCCCCACGGCATGCCGTCGCCCCACGCCGTGAGCCCGGGGGCGTCGCGATCGACGCCCTCCAGCAGGGCGGTCCGCTGCCAGGGATTCAGGCGCGCCTCGACCGGCGCCGGCGTCGGCGCGGTCTCGCGCATGAAGCGCTCGAGCGCGGCGACCACCGCGGCCGCCTCCTCGGGCGAGGCGCTCGGCGCGACGATCTCCAGCTGCGGGCGGCGGTTGGGCACGGCCGCCGACAGACTAACGTCGCCCTCCGTGCCGACCCTGCCCGTCCTGGACCGCGACGCGGTCTACGCCGCCGTCTCGGCCCAGGAGGCGATCGAGCGCGTCCGCGACGCCTTCGTGCGCCATCACCGCGGCGAGTGGCACATGCCGGCCAAGGTCTACCTCGACAGTCCGCCGCACGGCGACTTCCGCGCCATGCCCGCGCTGGGCGGCGATCTGGCGATGCTCAAGTGGATCTCGAGCTTCCCGGGCAACCCGCGCGCGCACGGGCTGCCCGCTGTGATCGGGCTCGTCTGCCTGTCGGACGCGCGCACGAGCGAGCCGGTCGCGCTCCTCGACGCGGGCGCGGTGACCGCGCTGCGCACGGGGGCCGTCGCCGCGGTCGCGGCCGACGCCCTCGCGGCCGGGCGCGGGGTGGGCATCGTCGGTTGCGGGCTGCACGGCGGGTGGGCGGCGCGCTGCCTGGCCGCCGCGGGCTATGGCCACGGCGTCTGCTACGACCCGCGCACCGAGGCCGCGCAGACGCTCGCCTCCGAGCTCGGCTGGCGCGCCGGGGCGCGCGAGGAGGCGATCGCCGCCGACGTCGTCACCTGCGTGACGCCGGGGCACGGGCCCGTCGTCGGCGCGGCCGAGCTGCACCCGGGCCTGCACCTCAACATGCTCGGCGCCGACGGTCCCGGCAAGGCCGAGGCGACCATCGAGGCCGTCGTGGCCTGCGAGCTGTTCTGCGACGAGTGGGCGCAGGCGTCGCACGGCGGCGAGCTGACCGGGGCGGTCGAGGCGGGCCGGATCTCGCGCGACGACGTCACCGACCTCGGCGCGGTGCTCGCCGGCGAGGCGCCGGGGCGCAGCGGACGCGACGCGGTGACGCTCTTCGACTCCACCGGCCTGGCCATCCAGGACCTCGCCATCGCCGCCGCGGCGCTCGGCGCGCTGCGCGACGGGCGCGTGGCGGCGCAGACCGTCACGCTGTAGTGGGCGCGGAGCTGCGCCGGCGCCGCGCGGCGGCGCAGTGGCTCGACCGGCCGCTCGCGGCGACGCCCGTGCAGGTCGTGCGGCGGCTGCTCGCCGTCCAGGCACAGGACCTGCGGGCGGCGAGGCTGGCGCTGCGCGCCCGCAGCGGCGCACGGCTGACTGCGGCCGGGGTCGACGCGGCGCTGGGCGACGAGCGCTCGCTCGTGGTGGCGTGGCTGTGCCGGGGCACGCTGCACCTGGTCTGCGCCGAGGACTACCCCTGGCTTCTGGCGCTGACCGCGCCGACGCGGTTGACGACGAGCCGGCGGCGCCTCGGTCAGGAGGGGGTGACGCCCGACGACGCCGAGCGGGCGGTCGCGGTCATCGAGCGCGCGCTGGCCGAGGAGGGCCCGCTGACGCGCGCCGAGCTGCGCGAGCGGATCGCCGCGCGCGGCATCCGGACCGAAGGGCAGGCGACGCCCCACCTGCTCATGCTCGCCGCCCTGCGCGGCGTGACCGTGCTCGCGGGCGAGCAGACCTACGTCCTCGCGCCGGCGCGGCCGGCCTTCGACCGCGACCGCGCGCTCGCCGAGCTGGCGCGCCGCTACCTGACGGCGCACGGGCCCGCGACGCCGGCTGACCTCGCGGCGTGGTCCGGGCTGCCGCTGCGCGACGGAGAGCTGCGCGTCCTCGTGGTTGCGCCGCACCTTCGCGCCGGCGGGGATCGGGAGACGGCCCCCGGAAGGCGCGTCGCCGGCGCCCGAGGCGCCGATGACCGGGGAGCCCACCACCGGCGCGGCTCACACCGGCAAGACCGGGATGTCGCCCACGATCGCCCAGGCGACGAGCGCGCCGGCCCCGAGCGCGACGGCGACGCCGGTCACGATGCGCTGGGTCCGGCTCGTCTCGGCGGCCGTGCGCCTGGCCCGCTCGGCGTGCTCGAGCGAGCGCTCGAGCAGCCGCTCGGCCCACGTGAACTCGAGCGAGAGGATCGCCAGCCCGATCGGGATGACCACGACCGCCGGGCCGGGCAGGACGAGCATCGCCAGCCCGGCGGCGACCAGCGTGACGCCGACGACGACGTAGAGCGCTCGGACGATCCTCGGGCGCTCGAGATGGCGCTCCCGCTGGTCGCGCAGGCGGTCGACGAGGCTGGGCTTCTCGGTCAGAGCGGGATGTTGCCGTGCTTGCGCTTCGGCCCCGGCTCGCGCTTGGTCAGCAGCGTGTGCAGCGCGGTGATGACCTTGGGGCGCGTCTCGTGGGCCACGATGACGTCGTCGATGTAGCCACGCTCCGCCGCGGTGTACGGGTTGGCGAAGCGCGCCTTGTAGTCGGCGATGAGCTTCTGGCGGCGCTCGTCGGGCGTCGGCGACTTGCCGATGTCGCGCCGGTAGATGATGTTGACCGCGCCCTCGGGTCCCATGACCGCGACCTCCGCGGTCGGCCAGGCGAAGTTGAAGTCGGCGAGCAGGTGCTTGGACGCCATGACGTCGTAGGCGCCGCCGTAGGCCTTGCGCGTGACGACGGTGATCTTCGGGACCGTCGCCTCGGTGAACGCGTACAGCAGCTTGGCGCCGTGGCGGATGATCCCGCCCCACTCCTGCGAGGTCCCGGGCAGGAAGCCCGGCACGTCGCAGAACGTCAGCAGCGGGATGTTGAAGGCGTCGCACGTGCGCACGAAGCGCGCGGCCTTGGCGCTCGCGTCGATGTCGAGCACGCCCGCGATGAAGTTGGGCTGGTTGCCGACGACGCCGACCGCGTGGCCGTCCAGGCGCGCGAAGCCGCAGACGATGTTGCGCGCGTAGTGCTCGTGGATCTCGAAGAACTCCCCGTCGTCGACCACGAGTCGCACGACGTCGCGCATGTCGTAGGGCTTGGTGGGGTCCGCCGGGACGACCGAGTTCAGCGCCTCGTCCATGCGCATCGGGTCGTCGGTCGGCAGCACGCGCGGAGGCGTCTCGAGGTTGTTCTGCGGCAGGAACGACAGCAGGTAGCGCGTGTCCTCCAGGCAGCTGTCCTCGTCGTCGGCGGCCAGGTGGGCGACGCCCGACTTGCTGTTGTGCGACATCGCCCCGCCGAGCGACTCGAAGTCGACCTCCTCGCCGGTCACCGTCTTGATGACGTCGGGCCCCGTGATGAACATGTGCGAGGTCTCCTTCACCATGAAGATGAAGTCGGTGATCGCCGGCGAGTAGACCGCGCCGCCCGCGCACGGGCCCATGATCAGGCTGATCTGCGGGATGACGCCCGAGCACTTGACGTTGCGCACGAAGACGTCGCCGTAGGCGCCCAGCGAGACGACGCCCTCCTGGATGCGCGCGCCGCCCGAGTCGTTGATCCCGATGACCGGGCAGCCGATCTTGGCCGCCAAGTCCATGATCTTGCACATCTTCTCGCCCATGACCTCGCCCAGCGAGCCGCCGAAGACGGTGAAGTCCTGGGAGAAGACGCACACGCGCCGGCCGTCGATCGTGCCGTGGCCGGTCACCACGGCGTCGCCCCACGGCCGGTTCTTCTGCATGTCGAACTCGTACGTGCGGTGGCGCACGAACGTGTCGAGCTCCTGGAACGAGCCGGGGTCGAGCAGCTTCTCGATCCGCTCGCGGGCCGTGTACTTGCCCTTGGCGTGCTGCTTCTCCTCCGCCTCCGGCGAGGAGTGCGCGGCGGCCATGCGCAGATCCTCGAGGACGGCGAGCTTGTCTTCGTAGGTCTCGGGCGACTTGGCGCGGTGCGTCATGGGGCGGGGGAGGCTAGTGCACGACTCCTGATCGGAGCCTGCACTCGCTCCCCCCGCAGCGCGGGGAGGCGCACGCAGAAGCGCGTGCCGCAGCCGGGCGCGCTCTCGAGCGTGACGTCGCCGTCGTGCGCCTCGACGAGCTCGCGCACGACCGCGAGGCCGATGCCCGCGCCGCCGGTGGCGCGGGAGCGCGAGCGGTCGCTGCGCCAGAAGCGGTCGAACACGCGGCCCTGGTCCTCGGCCACGATCCCGATGCCCGTGTCCGACACCTCGAGCATCGCGCGGTCGCGCTGGGTGCGGACGCTCAGCTTCACCGCCCCGCCGGGGTCCGTGTAGCGCAGGGCGTTGGACAGCAGGTTGTCGACGATCTGCTCCAGGCGGCTGGCGTCGGCGTGCACCGGCGCCGCCGTGACGTCGTCGACGAAGTCGATGCCCTTCGCGCGGAAGAAGTCGCGGTGCGCGTCGGCGCGGGCGCGGGCCACGGCGCCGAGGTCGACGCGCGCGCGCTCGACGAGCAGCGCCGGCTTCTGCGCCTCGGCGAGCTGGCCGACGTCCTCGATGAGGCGCGCCAGGCGCAGCGTCTCCTCGTGCATCGCGGCGAGGTTGGCGTGCGGGTCGGGCATCACGCGGTCCTGGGCCGCCTCGATCCGGGCGAGGATGCCGGTGACCGGCGTGCGCAGCTCGTGCGCGATGTCGGCGGCGGTCGCCCGGCGCAGATCGTCCTCGCGGCGCAGCGCCTCGCCGAGGCGGTTGAATGCCGCGCCGAGGCGGGCCAGCTCGGCGCCGCCGCCCAGCTCGGCGCGGACCTCGAGGTCGCCGGTGCCCATGCGGTCGGTCGCGGCGGTGAGCCGGCGCAGCGGGCGCACGAGCGTCACCGTGACCAGCCCGGCGGAGGCCAGGGCGAAGATGAGCGCCAGGCCGAGGCCGAGCATCCGCACGTTGCCGAGCCGCTGGTCGATGAAGCTGTCCTCGGCGTTGAGCACCTCCGGCGGCACCCGCTCGCGCAGGGCGGGACCGGCCACCCGGACGCGGTTCTGCACCTCCGCGAAGCGGTTGAGGCTGCCGTCGACGCTGCGCGACGCGAGGCCGACCGAGACGAGCACCGCCGCGATGGCGATGAGCGTCATCGCGACGGTCAGGCGAGCGCCGACGCTCAGCCGCGACATGGCGCTACGCGGCCTGCGCTCCGAGGCGGTAGCCGACACCGTGGACGGTCTCGACGTACCGGGGGGCGCTGGGGTCGGGCTCGACCTTGCGCCGCAGGTTCTTGACGTGGGCGTCGATGGTGCGCTCGTAGCCCTCGTAGTCGTAGCCCTGGACGCGGTTGATGAGCTCGAAGCGCGAGTACACGCGCCCGGGGGACTCGGCCAGCGCGACGAGCAGGCGCCACTCGGACGGCGTGAGGTTCACGCGCGCGTCGTCGACCGTCACCTCGTGGCGCTCGAGATCGAGGCGCAGGCGGCCGCCGTCGAAGCTGCGGGCGCCGGAGGTGCCGTGCTCGTGGCGCTCGGCGCGGCGCAGCAGCGCGCGCACCCGGGCGACCAGCTCGCGCGGGCTGAAGGGCTTGGTGATGTAGTCGTCGGCGCCGAGGTCGAGGCCGCGGATGCGCTCGTCCTCCCCGGCGCGCGCGCTGAGCATGAGGATCGGGATGCACGACTCGGCGCGGACGGCCGCGCAGACCTCCTCGCCGGACAGGTCGGGCAGCATGCGGTCGAGGACGATCAGCGCCGGGCGCATGTCGCGCGCCATCGCCAGCCCGTCGCGGCCGCTGATGGCGGCCAGGACCTGGTAGCCCTCCCGCTCGAGGTACCCGCGAGCGACGTCGTGGACGGACGGCTCGTCGTCGATGACCAGAA
>DASXRF010000009.1:0-8817 GCA_036506755.1 Solirubrobacteraceae bacterium
ACTCTGGACCACGCCCGCTACGAGGCCGCGCCGCGGCATGAGTAGAGGCGCAGCCGGCAGTGCCGGCGGCGCGGGTCGTGGCGCTCCTCGGCGATGCGCACGCCGTACCCCTCGACGACCGCGCGGGCCAGGCGGCAGACGGCGTCCGGGCGATCGGGCGCGACGAGCGGGCACGGGCACGCGGCGAGCACGAGCGTGTCGCCGTCGCGGCGTACCGCGAAGCCCAGTCGTTCGAGGCCGGCGACGACCTCGCCGTCGTCGCGGCCCGCGCCCCACGCGCGCCCGGCGCGCTCGAGCGCCTCCTGGCCGGGGTCGAGCTCGACGAGCGTCTCGGCCAGCAGCCGGGCCAGGCCCTCCAGCGGGGCGGCATGCGCGCGCCAACCAGGCCGAAGGCGGAAGCGCGCCGCGGGGCGCCCGCGCCGCCCCAAGGGCGCGTCCTCGCGTACGACGACCCCCTCGCGCTCGAGCTCCTGGACATGCGCACGGGCGGTGTTGGGGTGCACGTCCGCCGCGTCGGCGAGCTCGTCGAGGCCCGCCGTCCCGCGATCGGCGAGGTGGCGAAGGAGGCTCAGGCGGACGAGCTTGCGCGGCATGGTCGTTGTGAAATAAACTACAGTCGCTTGTAGGAAAAAGCGAAGGGAGGCTGAGCGTTGTCCCGCCTGATCGCGTTGGCCAGAGGGCTCCCCGGACACCCGTCCCATCCACCGCTCACGGACGTGAGCATCGGCGCGTACACCGTCGGCACCGCCCTGCTCGTGCTGGCGGCGCTCGGCGTCGACGAGCCGAGCCTGTCGCGCGCCGGCCTGCTTGCCGTCTCGGGCGGCCTGATCATGGCCGCGCCGACCGCGCTGACCGGGCTGCTGGACTGGCTCGCCCTGCCGGCCGGATCATCCGTCCGGCGCGTCGCGACGTATCACCTGGTCGTCATGGTCAGCGCCACGGTCGTCTTCGCGCTCGCCTGGCTGCTGCAGCGGCCCGGCTACCACGCCGGCGACGTGCGCGCCGGTGGCTGGATCGCCGCCCTGGTCGCCGAGGGGTTGCTCACCGCCGGCGGCTACCTCGGCGGAACCATCGTCTTCGTCCATGGTCACCGCGTCCTCGGCGAGTCGCACGCCGCGCCCGAGCGCGCGCTGCGTCCCGACGCCGAGCCGACGCTCACCCGAGCGAGCCACGAGTAGAGGAGGTACGTCAATGGCAACCACCACCGCCCGGGTCGGCGGTCGCCAGATGGATGGCGCCCAGGTCTTCTGCCTGGTCGTCGGCGCCACGCTGGTCGTCGCCGGCATCATCGGGTTCTTCTACAACTCGACGTTCACGTCGGACAAGGCGATCCGCGACGACGTCTTCGGGATCCTCAGCGTCAACGGCTGGCACAACGTCGTGCACATCCTCACGGGCCTCGTGACGCTGGCCTTCGCCTTCCAGCCCGCCCCCTCGGCGCGCCTGTGGGCGCTGGTCTTCGGCCTCGTGTACCTCGTCGTCGCCGCTTGGGGGTTCATCATCGGCAGCGGCGACTCGATCCTCTCGATCATCCCGGTCAACACCGAGGACAACGTCCTGCATCTGCTGCTCGGTGTCGCGGGCCTCGCCGCCTACGCGCTGACGGCCCCCACCCCGGCCCAGCGGCCCGCGTCGCCCGCCGCGGCGTGAGCCCTCGGTGATCGCCGCCTCCGGCCACGTCCCCGCCGCGCCGGAGGCGGCGTTCGCCGTCGCCTGACCACTCGAGCCGTCCCTCGTAGCCGTCACCATTCTCGGCGTGCCGCCGACCGTCTTCGCGAGCCGCGATCCGCTGCCGGGCGACGCGCCGTTCCACGCGCCGCGCCCCTCGCGGCTGGCCGAGCCGCTGGTCGGCCCGCACCCCAAGGCGGCCGACGCGCTGAAGGCGCTCGAGCTGGCGAGCGTGGGGGATCTGCTCGAGCACCTTCCGCGCGACCGGCGCGAGGGGGCGACGATCGCCCAGCTGCAGCTCGACCAGACCGCGACGGTCGTCGTCGAGGTGCGCTCCATCCGCAGCCGGTCGGTGCGCCGGCGCGGCATGCGCCCGCTCGTCGAGGCGACGGTCGCCGACGGCACCGGGGTGATGAAGGCGACGTTCTTCAACCAGCCCTGGCTGGAGACGCGCTACCGGCCCGGCACGCGCCTCCAGCTGCACGGCAAGTTCCTCGGCCGGCGCGGCTTTCGGGTCGCCGAGCACCGCGTGACCGAGGCGCTCGCCGCCGGCTCGGACAGCGTCGCCGTGTACGCGGCCAGCGAGGGCATCACCTCCAGCGAGCTGCATGCGCTGGTCGACGCCCACCGCGGCGCGCTCCGAGACGTCGTCGAGCCGCTGCCCGCCCGCATGCGCACCGGCGAGCGCCTGCCCGACCGCCCGGCGGCGCTCGACGCCGTGCACTTCGGGCCGCGCTCGGAGGAGGGTCGCCGGCGGCTCGCCTTCGACGAGCTCCTGCTCGTCCAGCTGCTCTTCTGGCGCCGGCGCGCGCGCCACGCCGCGACCGCGGCCCCGGTGCTCGACCAGCCGGGCGAGCTGACCGCGCGCTGGCTGCGCGACGTGCTGCCCTTCGCGCCCACCGCCGACCAGCGCGCGGCGATGGCGGAGATCGACGCCGACCTGGCCCGCGAGCATCCGATGCAGCGGCTGCTGATGGGCGAGGTCGGCTCGGGCAAGACCGTCGTCGCGCTCTACGCCCTGCTGCGCGCCGTCGAGCACGGGATGCAGGCCGCGCTGATGGCGCCCACCGAGACGCTGGCCGAGCAGCACTTCGCCACGATCGCCGCGCTCATGCCCGGGGAGCTCGTTCCCGCGGCGCTGCTCACGGGCTCGACGCCCGCGTCCCGGCGCGCCGACACCCTCGCAAAGCTGGCCAGCGGCGAGCTAGGCCTGGTCGTCGGCACCCACGCGCTCATCGAGCCCACCGTCGAGTTCGACCGTCTCGCGGTCGTGGTCGTCGACGAGCAGCACCGCTTCGGCGTCCGCCAGCGCGCGGCGCTGGACCGCAAGGGCTTCGCCGGCCTCGGCCCGCACGTGCTGCACATGACCGCGACGCCGATCCCGCGCACGCTGCGCCTGCTCGACTACGGCGAGCTCGACCACACGGTGATCCGCGAGCTTCCGGGCGGGCGCAAGCCGATCCAGACCTTCATCGCGAGCACCGAGGCGCGCCGCGCGCGGGCCTACGAGCGCGTGCGCGAGGAGCTGCGCGCGGGGCGCCAGGCCTTCGTCGTCTGCCCGCTGGTCGAGGAGTCCGAGCTGCTCGAGGCGCGAGCCGCCATCCGCGAGTACGAGCGCCTGCAGTCCACGGAGTTCAAGGACTTCCGCTGCGTGCTGCTGCACGGCCAGATGCGCCCGCGCGACAAGCAGGAGGCGATGGCCGCGTTCGCGGCGGGCGGCGCCGACGTGCTCGTGGCGACGAGCGTCATCGAGGTCGGCATCGACGTGCCCAACGCGACGGTCATGCTCGTCGAGGACGCCGAGCGCTACGGGATCTCCCAGCTGCACCAGCTGCGCGGGCGCATCGGGCGCGGCGGGCACGCGAGCGTCTGCATCCTGTTGGGCGCGTCGGGCTCCCCGCGCCTGCAGGCGCTCGAGCGCCACGCCGACGGCTTCGCCCTGGCCGAGATCGATCTCGAGCTGCGCAAGGAGGGCGAGCTGGCCGGCACGCGCCAGTCGGGGCTGGGCGAGTTCCGGGTCGCGCGCATGCCCGACGACGAGGACCTCCTCGAGCGAGCGCGGGCCGTCGCCGCGCGCGTGCTCGCCACCGACCCGCAGCTCGAGGCGCCCGAGCACGCGCTGCTCGCCGACGCGCTGCGCGCGCGTTACGGCGCCGAGGAGCTCGAGCCGCTCCCCGCCTAGCATGCGCATCGTGGCGGGAGAGTGGGGCGGGCGGCGGCTCGTCGCGCCGCCCGGCCGCGCGACCCGCCCGACCAGCGACCGCGTCCGCGAGGCGCTGTTCTCGATCCTCGGGCCGCTCGCGGGCGAGCGGGTCCTCGACCTGTTCGCCGGCTCGGGGGCGCTGGGGCTCGAGGCGCTCTCGCGCGGCGCCGCGCGGGCCACCCTCGTCGAGCGCGCGCCGGCCGCCCTGCGGGCGCTGCGGGCCAACGTCGAGGCGCTCGGCGCGAGCGCCGACGTGGTGGCCGCCGACGCGCGCACCTTCCTCCGGAGCGCACGCGAGCAGGGCGCCGAATACGATCTGGTGTTCCTTGATCCCCCGTACCGCGCCGCAACCAGGCTCGGACGGGACCTGGGGCTCGAGCTCGTGTTGGCCGACGGCGCACGGGTGGTGGCCGAGAGCGACCGCCGGTCGCCGCTCGACCTGGGCATCCCGGTGACCGACGAGCGCCGCTACGGCGACACCCTGATCCGCATCCACTCCATGCCATGACCCCTCAGCCGCGCATCGCCGTCTGCCCGGGCTCCTATGACCCGATCACCTACGGCCACCTCGACGTCATCAGCCGCGCCGCCGCGCTCTACGACGAGCTGATCGTCGCCGTCGTCAACGCCTCGGTGCGCAAGATCAAGCCGCTGTTCGACATCGACGAGCGGCTCGCGTTCATCGAGGAGGCGACGGCCGGGTGGCCCAACGTGCGCGCCGAGCCGTTCGACGTCCTGATCGTCGAGTACGCCCGCCGTGTCGGGGCCATCGCGATCGTCAAGGGGCTGCGCGCGATCTCCGACTTCGAGTACGAGCTCGAGATGGCCAGCCTCAACCGCCTGCAGGACCGCGACGTCGAGTCCGTCTACCTGATGGCGAGTCCCGAGTACTCTTTCCTGCGCTCGAGCGGCGTGAAGGAGATCGCGACCTTCGGGGGCGACATCTCCAGCCTGGTTCCCCCGACGGTGGCCCGGCGCTTGCAGGAGGAGCTCACCCGCCAGCGAACCACCAGCTGATCACTCCATGGACGTCCTCGTTCTCATCGACAAGCTCGACGATCTGGTCCACAACGCCAAGCAGGTCCCGCTGACGGACCAGGTGCGCGTGGACAAGGAGGAGATCTACGACATCCTCGACCAGATGCGCGCGACGATCCCCGAGGAGATCAAGCAGGCGCGCTGGATCGTCAAGGAGCGCCAGGAGATGCTCGCCGAGGCCAAGCGCGAGGCCGAGCGCATCGTCAAGGAGGCGCGCGAGCGCCAGACCCGCCTGGTCAGCGAGCAGGAGATCACCAAGGCCGCCGAGCGCGCGGCCGAGGACATCATCGAGGACGCCCGCGCCCGCGAGCGCGAGATCCGCCTCGGCGCCGAGGACTACGCCGACGAGATCCTCAACACGCTCGAGGTCAACCTCACGAAGTTCGTCGCGGCCGTCCAGCGCGGGCGCGAGCGCCTGCAGGGCAAGGACGAACCCGCGGAAGTCGCCTGACGGCCGCTCGCGGCGCCTCGCCGGTCGTGCCGGGCGAGGTCTGTGCGAAGCACTATCCCTCGCCGGCCCGCCGCCGAGGCATCCGCGATCGGCTCGTCAGCCGACTCCCGCGCGGAAGTCGCGTAGGCGGCGAAGCCGACTCAGTCGCGCAGCGGCCGCGCGCCCTCGCACCAGATCTCGACGGCCTCGCGATCCAACACATCGCGTGATCGCGCGCGCAGCCTCGTCACCGGCAGCGTCCGGTCGGCCGCCGCGACGACGAGGTTGCCCGTCCGGCGCCCGGCGAGGACAGGGCGCTCGGCGAGCAGCAGCGTCTCGGCGAACGCGGCCGCGATCGTCGCGACCTGGCGGCGGGCCAGGCGGTGCGGCGGGTCGTCGATGAGGTTGACCAGGTAGGCGCCCCCGGGGCGCAGCACGCGGCGCACCTCCGCGACCAGCTCGCGCGTCGTCAGGTGGCGCGGCACGACCGGGCCGTCGAAGACGTCGGCGATCACGACGTCGTAGGTGCGTCGTGGCCGGCGCTCGAGAGCGGCGCGGGCGTCGGCGACCTCGACAGGGAGCCCCGCCTCGCGGGCGAGCGCGGCGACCTGGGGGTCGAGCTCGACGAGCTCGGACGCCGAGCCCGGGCGCGTGGCGGCGAGGTAGCGCGCGAGCGTGCCCAGCCCGCCGCCGAGGTGCAGCGCGCGCAGCGGGCGGCCGGCGCGCGCCAGCACGTCGAGCGCGTCGCCGATGCGCCGCATGTACGGGAAGGCGAGCCGGGCGGGGTCGGCGACGTCGACGTGCGAGGCCTCCAGGCCGCCCACCAGGAGCGTGCGCCCGGTCCCGTCGGCGGCGAGGCGGACCGTCATGGACGCCCGACGGTACCGGCGGCGCCACGATGAAGCGTCGGCGCGATCTGCCGATCACGAGGGCCATGATCGCCCGCCGTCACCTCCTCGCCCTGCTCACCGCGGCCTCGCTGCTCGCGGCTGCGCCGGCCCACGCCTCGTCGCCCGCCGTCACCGGCACGGTCGCCGGGGCGGGCGGCTGGACGCTCGTCCTGCTGCGGACGTCCGGCCAGTCGTCCACCGTGCGGCTCGCCGCGAACGGCGCCTTCCGGCTGCCGCTCGGCCGGGGCGCGCGCGGCGCCACGCTGCAGCTGCTCAAGCCCGGCGGGCGCTACTTCGGACCGGTCGTGCTGGGCCGCGCGGGTCGCGGGCGCGTGCTGACCGCGCTGTCCGGACGCGCGGGCGCGCTCGGGCGGATCAGGCTCGGCGCCGGCTACGCCACCGCGAAGGCGCCAAAGGGGGCGGTCAGCCGGGCGGGCGCGGCGCGCGCCGACGCCGACGGCAAGCCGGTCGGCGCCGGGCGGCTCGGTCTGGTCGCGGTCAAGGGCGCGCATTCGCGCGCGCGGACGGCAGGCGCCGGCGGAGCGGGGACCGACCCCGACGCCGACGGCATCCCCAGCGCGCTGGACGCCGACGACGACGGCAACGGCAAGGTCGACGCCGTCGACAGCGGCTCGCGCAGCGCCGGCGCCGGCCTGTTCAGCGAGGCCTACACCCTCATGTCCAACTCGCTGAACGCCAACGCCGCGGGCGTCGACGCCGGCGCGATCGACCGCTTCGTCCACGACTTCCTCGTCCTCAACTTCTTCCTCGACGGCCACCAGGCCAAGGGCGCGACGATCAACTCGATCGACGTCGACTGCCTCGGGCTCCCCTACTGCCGCGCCGGCGCCGGGACGGGCATCGTCTCCTCGTCGAACAACTCCCTCGCCGATCGGGTCGACCGGCCGTGGACGAGCATCGACGCCGACGGCGACAAGCTGCCCGACGTCCCGCTCATGCCGGGCGTGATGCACGGCCAGGACGCCTGGGCGATCGCCATCCGCCCGCGCGTGACCACCGCGCAGATCGCGCCGGGCGACACGTTCCAGCTGCACTTCCGGACCGACCGCGGCGACGTCGTCGAGCCGACCGCGCTGACGCTGTACTTCGTCACCACCCCGGCGGTGGCGACCGCCCAGGGTCAGAAGATCGCCTACCCGGCGACCGACGCGACGCTCGGGAACCGCAGCAACCCGATCATGCTCGACGGCGACAGGGTCGACCTGAGCTTCTGGCGCCCGCAGCGCGCCGCGCTCCCCGGCGAGGACGGGCTGCGCGACATGGGCCACCTGCACTACGGGATGACGCCGCACGTCGAGGGCGGCTCCAACGAGGAGTTCGGCTGCGGGGCCGGCGCCTACTCGAGCCTCTCGGCGACGCTGCGTCCCGGCGACGCGACGCACGACAGCTTCTTCAACTCGCTCATGCCGCTGCAAGACACCAGCGACGACGCCGCGCCGAGCCGCGACCGCACGCTCGGCTTCACGCTCGACCTCGGCTCGTGCCTGCGCTCCCACGGCATCGACCCGACGGGCAAGCTCGTCAGCCTCCCGCTGATGGCGACCGACGAGCCGCGGCCGGGCGGCATGGACCGCGCGGTGCAGATGCTCTGGGTGTGCTTTCCCGGCTGCTCGGTGCCGCAGCAGCAGGCCGGCCCGCAGCAGCAGCAGCAGGGCGCCCCGCAGCAGGGCGGCGGGCCCCAGCCCGGCGGCGGCCTGCCCGACCTCGCCGTTCGCGACCTCGCGGCGAGCGGGTCGGGCGGCTCGTGCACGCTGACATGGGCGGTCGAGAACCGCGGCACGGCCGCCGCAATGCTCTCGCGGACGACCGTCCACACCTCCGGCGGGGACCAGGAGATCTCGCTGGACAGCGTCGCTCCCGGCGAGGCCCGTGGCCAGCAGGCGACCGTCCCGGTCCCGTGCGCCGACCTCTTGGTCCAGGTGACCGCCGATGGCCCGAATGCCATCGTCGAGTACGCCGAGGACAACAACTCGGCGCAGAGCACTTTCTAGTGACGCGGCACTAGCCAAGGAGCGCTTCGCGCAGCACGCGTCCCTCGTCGGCGAGCAGCGGCAACCATGACTGCTCGCCGGCAAGGAGCACGCGGCGCTTGACCTCGCGGGTCACGCGGCCGGGCGCCGCGGCGATCCGGCCGGCCACGGCGACCGCCGCGGCGGGCAGCGCCGCCGGCTCGTGCACCTCGCTGACGACGCCGAGGGCGAGCGCGCGCTCGGCGTCGAGGATCTCGCCGGTCAGCGAGAGCCGGCGCGCGAGCGGCTCGGGGAGGGCGGCGGCCGCCGCGCCGTAGCTGGGCGGGATGAACCGCCCGATCTCGGGGAAGCCGAACGTTGCCGCCGTCGCGGCGATCCGCACGTCGCACAGGAGCGCCAGGGCGAAGCCGCCGGCCAGCGCCGGCCCGTTGACCGCGGCGACGATCGGCAGCGGGAAGCGCGCCAGGCGGTCGAACAGCCGGGTGCTCGTCTCGACGATCCGCTCCTTGTGCGCGCGGTCGCCGCCGAACTGCGTGATGTCCATGCCGGCGCAGAACGCGGTCCCCGCGCCGGTGAGGACGACGCAGCGGACGTCCT
>DASXRF010000010.1:0-2966 GCA_036506755.1 Solirubrobacteraceae bacterium
TGAAGATCGCCGTCGACAGCGTCCTCGGCCCGCACCCGGCCCCCGGGGTCCTGCGCGCGCTGCTGCCCGACGCGCTCACCGGCTCGCCGACCGCGCTGCTCGTCGTCGTGGCGGCGATGGTCGTCGTGATCGCGGCGCTGCAGCAGGCGCTGCGCCTGGTCACCGCCGTGCTGCAGGCCTTCACCGGCGAGCGGCTCTCGCTCGAGTTCCGCGCCAAGCTCTTCGACCACGTCCAGCGCCTGTCGTTCGCCTACCACGACGTCCGCGGGTCGTCGGACGCCGTCTACCGCATCCAGTACGACGCGCTGGCCATCCAGAAGGTCGCCGTCGACGCGCTCGCGCCGCTGGTCACCTCGGTGTGCACGGTCGTCGGGATGCTGGTCGTCACGGCGACGATCGACTGGCAGCTCGCGCTCGTCGCCGTGGCGCTCGCGCCGGTCATCGTCGTCGCCTCGTGGCGCTACCGCGCGACCGTGCGCCCCCAGTGGCGCGAGGCCAAGCAGCTCGAGGCGTCCGCGCTCGCCGTCGTCCAGGAGGTCCTCACCGCCCTGCGCGTCGTCCGCGCCTTCGGCCAGGAGGAGCGCGAGCAGCGCCGCTTCCGGCACCGCTCGGCCGAGGGCATGCGCAGGCGCGTACGCCTCACGCTGATGCAGGGCGGCTTCGGCCTCGTCGTCGGCGTGACGACCGCGCTCGGCACCGCCGCCGTGCTGTGGGTGGGCGTCGACCACGCGCGCGCGGGCGCGCTCACGCTGGGCGAGCTGCTGCTGGTCATGACCTACCTCGCGCAGCTCTACGAGCCACTCGAGACGGCCAGTCACAAGACCGCGAGCCTGCAGGGCGCCCTGGCCAACGCCGAGCGCGCCTTCGAGCTGCTCGACGAGCGCGGCGGCGTCCGTGAGCGCCCGGGCGCGCGGCCGCTGCGCCGCGGCCGGGGCGCCGTGCGCTTCGACCACGTGTCGTTCGCCTACGACGAGCGCCACATGGTGCTGCGCGACGTCAGCTTCGCCGCCCCGCCGGGGTCGCGCGTCGCCATCGCCGGCCGGACGGGCGCCGGCAAGACGACGCTGGTCAGCCTGCTCATGCGCTTCTACGACCCGACCGCCGGGCGGATCGAGCTCGACGGCGTCGACCTGCGCGACCTGCGCCTCGCCGACCTGCGCCGCCAGATCGCCATCGTGCTCCAGGAGCCGGTCCTCTTCTCGACCAGCATCGCCGAGAACATCGCCTACGCGCGCCCGGAGGCGACCGCCGCCGAGATCGTGCTCGCCGCCCGCCAGGCGCGCGCCCACGAGTTCATCGCGGCGCTCCCCGACGGCTACGACACGGCTGTCGGCGAGCGCGGCGTGCGCCTGTCCGGCGGCGAGCGCCAGCGCATCTCGCTGGCCCGCGCGTTCCTCAAGGACGCCCCGATCCTCGTCCTCGACGAGCCGACGAGCTCCGTCGACGTCGGCACCGAGGCGCTGATCGTCGACGCGGTGGAGCGCCTCAGCCGCCGGCGCACGACGTTCGTCATCGCCCACCGCGCCGCCACGCTGGCCGGCTGCGACATGCAACTGCGCCTCGACCAGGGCCGGATCGCCGAGATCGGGCGGCCCGAGCGCAACGGGCGGCCGCCGCGGGAGGCGGTCATCGGTGCCTGAGCCGCTCGACGCGCTGCTCGACGGAACCGGCCAGCCCGGCCTCGTGGAGCTGCGCGCGGCGCTGCGGCGGCTCGTCGGCGACGACGCGACGGTGCTCAGCCAGCGGGCGATCAAGCCGCGCGTCCACCGGGTCCGCCTGGCCGCGTCCGGCGGCGAGTGGGCGGTCGTCCTCAAGCGGCACGACGCGGTGACCGCGCGGCGCAACCTGCTGGCGCTGCGCGTCTGGCTGCCCGCGGTCGGCCTCGACCGGATCGGCCCGGCCGTGCTGGCCATCGCCGCCGACAGCGCCGCGGGCTGGGCCTGGCACGCCTACGAGGACCTCGGCGACGGCACGCTGGACGGCGCCGGCGGCGACGATCCCCGCGTCGCCGCGGCGGCCGCGCTCGTCGCCGAGGTCCACGGCCGCTCCCTCGACCACCCGGTGCTGGCGCACTGCCGGCGCCGCGGCGCCGAGTTGGGCATCGGCTTCTTCGAGGCGAGCGTCCGCGAGGCCGCCGAGTGGGTCGAGCGCGTCCAGCGGACGCGACCCGCCGGCGCGCGGGCCGAGCTGTGCGAGCGGCTCGGCGCCCGCCTCGCCCGCCTGATCGCCGATCTCCCCGCGCACGCCGAGGCGCTGGAGCGCTACGGCGGTCCGCAGACGCTCTTGCACGGCGACCTGTGGAAGAGCAACACCTTCGCGGTGGCGGCCAACGGCGGCGTGCGGGCGCGCCTGATCGACTGGGACCACGCAGGCGTCGGGCCGCTGGCCTACGACCTGTCGACCTTCCTCTCGCGTTTCCGGGCGGCCGACCGCCTCGCGGTCTTCGCCGCCTACCGCGACGCGATCGAGCGCTTCGGCGTGCAGCTGCCGGCGCCGCGCGAGCTCGAGCGCGCCTTCCGGACCGCCGAGCTCGGCCGGCTGGCGACGTGCGTCGAGAAGCCGGCGCTCGAGGTCACCGAGACGCAGGCGGCATGGGCCTGGGAGGAGCTCGCCGCGCGCGACGCCTGGTTCGCGGCGCTGGAGCCGGTGCTGACATGACGGCGCGCCGATGGCTCATCGTCAACGCCGACGACTTCGGGCTGACCGCCGGCGTCAGCCGCGGCATCGCGCGGGCGCACCGGCACGGCATCGTGACCAGCACGAGCCTGATGGTCGACGCGCCCGGGGCGGCGGCGGCCGCCCGCCTCGCGCGCGAGCACCCCGGCCTCGACGTCGGCCTGCACGCCGACGCGCGGCCCGACGAGCGCGACTGGAGCGGCGCGCTGGCCCGCCAGCTCGAGCGCTTCCGCGAGCTCATGGGCCGCGGGCCGACGCACCTCGACTCCCACCACGACGTCCACCGCGAC
>DASXRF010000011.1:0-9474 GCA_036506755.1 Solirubrobacteraceae bacterium
CTAGTGGACCCGTCCGCAAGTCCGACGGGTTTCGGACGCCGTCCGCTGCCGTCCGGCGCCGCGCGACGGTCCTCGATGTGGCTGGGCCACACCTTCGGACGTCGCGCGGCCCCGGTCGGGACCGGACGACGCCCGACGACCCGCCCGACTTACGGACGGGCCCACTAGCTCTGGTCCACGCGCGCGGCGCGCCGCCCGCGCGCCGCGAGCACGGCCGTGGCGGCCGCGGCAGCCAGCACGAGCAGCGTCACGTGCCCGCGCGCCAGATGCACGACCGCGACCGTGCCCGGCCAGATCACCGCGACGAGCCCCGCCCCGGCGAGCATGGCGCTCACCACGAGCGCCGCGCGGCGCCGGTCGCGCGCCCAGTCGATGCGCGCGAGCAGTGCGACGGGGACGCCAAGGAGCACCATCGTCCCGACGAAGCTCGCCGGGTCGCTGAGCGCCTCGACCCGCGCGAGCGCCGCGGCGAGCACGCCGGCCAGCAGCGCGACCAGCCCGATGCCCAGCGACTGCCCGACGCGCCACAGACGCGCCAGCGGCGCGGCAGCGGCCGCCGGCTCGGCCGGCGCCCGCCGCTGCCGCCGGTGCCATTCGACGTAGCGCCCGGCACCCTCGCGGAAGCTCGTGCACGGCCGCCAGCCCAGCTCGCGCGCCGCGCGCTCGGCGCTGACCGCGACGCCGCCGAAGTCGCCGGTGCGGCCCGGCACGTGGACGATGGGCGTGTCGCCGACGAGCTCGCTCACCGCGGTGGCGATCTCGAGCACCGAGACGTCCTCGGCGCCGACGAGGTTGTACGTGCGGCCGGCCGCCGCGGGGCTTAGCGCGAGCACGACGCCCTCGGCGAGGTCCTCGACGTAGATGAAGCGGCGCGTCTGCTCGCCCGTGCCCGCGACGGTCAGCGGCTCGCCGGCGAGCGCGCGGTTGACGAAGGCGGGCAGCACCGCCGCCGGGCGCGCACGGGGTCCGTACGGGATGCCGAAGCGGAGGATCGTCGTCGGGACGCCGTAGAGCTCGCTGTAGGCGCGGCAGTACAGCTCGCCGGCCAGCTTCGTCGCGGTATAGAGGTGCGCGGGCGGCGGCAGCAGCGTGTCCTCGTCGACGACGCCGTCGGCCACGCTGGAGTAGACCCAGATCGTCGAGGCGAACACGACGCGGTCGACGCGGGCGTCGCGTGCCCCCTGCAGGACGTTGAGCGTGCCGCGCGAGTTGAGCTGCTCGGCGCGGGCCGGCTCCGACTCGACCTGGCCGACGTCGGCGGCGGCGGCGAGGTGCATGACCGCGTCGCAGCCGCGCATCGCGCGGCGCACCGACGCCGGGTCGCGCACGTCGGCGATCGCCGTCTCGACGTCGCGGCCGTCGTGGTACGGCGACCGGCGCAGGTCGAGCACGACCGGCTCGTGCCCGGCGGCCAGCAGGCGGTCGATGACGTGCGAGCCGATGAAGCCGGCGCCGCCGGTGACGAGCACACGGCTCACGCGCCGGGCTCCGGCCGGTAGTAGAGCGGCACGCACCAGTGGTTCCGCGCGACCCAGTCGCTGTTGGGCAGCTCGTCGCCGGTCCCCATGAGCCTGTGGCAGGGCGCGTCGTAGACCTTGCCGGTCGAGCGCTCGACGGGGTCGTAGACGACGTACTTGTACAGGCCGGAGACCATGCCGTCGGGCAGGCGCAGACGGCCCGGATGCTGCGGATCGAGCACGCGGCGCGCGACCTCGTTCTTCCAGGCGACGATCTCCTCCATGCGCTCGGTCTGCACGAGCGCGAGGGCGGCCGTGAACTCGCTCATGCGGAAGTTCAGCCCGGCCACGGCGTGGTCGGGCTTGCCGTAGTCCCGGTACGCGCGGGCGAAGGCGAGGAGGTCCTCGTCACGGGAGACCAGGATGCCGCCCTCGCCGGCCGAGACCGTTTTCGTCGCGTAAAGGGAGTAGGCGCCGGCGTCGCCGAAGGTCCCCGGCCGGCGGCCGCGCCACGACGCGCCGTGCGCATGGGCGCAGTCCTCGAGCAGGAAGATGCCGTGCTCGCGGCAGAACGCGGCGATCCGCTCGACGTCGAAGGCGACGTGGCCGCCGATGTGGACGAGGACGCACGCCCGGGGCCGGTGGCGCTCGGCCTTGGCCTCGAAGTCGGCGAAGGACATGCAGAGGTCGTCGCGGTTGCAGTCGACGAACACGGGGCGCCCGCCCGCCGCCAGGATGGCCAGCGGGGTGGCCATGAAGGTGTTCGACGGGCACAGCACGGGCTCGCCGGCCACGCCCGCGTACCCCAGCGCGGCGAGCGCGGCGCCCGTCCAGCTCGCCGTGGCCACGGCGCCGGCGCCGTTCCACGCCGACCAGGCGGCCTCGAAGCGGCGCGTCATCTCGCCGTGCGACCACCGCTGGGAGTCGATGACCTCGTCCCAGAGGGCGTGGACGCGCGCGCGGTCGCGCGGGTCGAAGCCGATGGCGAAGCGGTGGACGTCGGCGGTGGCGAAGGCGGCCGGCGGCAACGCGGCGGCACGCTAGCAGCGAGGCGGGTCAGCCCTGCCCGTGATGTGACTCCGACGAGCCGTCGCCGGAGCCGCCGCCGTCGGACGGTCCCGGACCGCCGCCGCTCTCTGCGCTGTCGCCCTCGGCGCCGTCGGTCTGGTTGCCGGGCCCGCTGTTGTCGACGCGGCCGTCGCCGGGCGGCGGCTGGTCGCCGCTGCCGGAGCTGCCCTCGCCGCTCTCCGGCCCGAGCGCGGGCGCCGGCGCCGGGCTCGCGGTCGACGACTCGGCGGTCGGCGGCGCGGCGTCCGGCGTGACCGTCTCGGCCGGCGCCGGGGCGAGGGTCGCGATCTGCGCCGGCGGCTCCGCGGCCGGCGGGGCCGCCGGCGCGGAAGCGGCGGCGGGTGCCTCGCGGGCCGGCGCGAGCTCGACCCGCCGGTCGACGAGCACCGCGAGATGGCGGACCGCCGGGGCGGTGCGGCGCAGACGCGCCGGGCGGGTCGTGCTGACGGCCGACGCGCGGTGGCGCCGCGTGCCGGCGTGCCGGACGGCCGGCAGCGGCACCGGCGCCGCCTCCGGAGCGCCGCGGACGACGGCGACCGCGGGCCCGGGCGTGGCCGGCCGATGGGTCTGCGGCCCCCCGAGCGCGGCGGTCCCGCCGATCGCCAGCGAGCCCACCACGACGAGCGCGGTCCCGCCCTGCAGCGCGTGCACGCCACCCGCTACGGCGGCCGAGCCGGCGGCCACCTCGCCGGCGCGGCCGCCGAACGGAGTCGTGGCGGCCCGCATCGCCCACACCAGCAGCGGCGTCGGCGTGAGCGCGGTCGCCGCGCTGCGCAGCGACGTGCGGGCTCGGAAGAGCAGCTGCCGCAGCCCGTTCTCGGTCAGCCCCATCTCGAGCGCGACCTGCGACTGGGGGCGTCCCTCGACCACCACGGCGAGCAGCGCCGCCCGCTGGCGCTCGGGGAGCGCGGCGACTGCCGCGAGCGTCTGGCGCATGATCGAGCGGCGCTCGACGTCGGCCTCGGGGTCGGCGCTGCCCTGCACCGTGTCCAGCAGCTCGGCGTAGTCGAAGACGCCCTGGCGCAGCTGGCTGACCGCCGCGTTGTGGACGATCGCGTACAGCCACGGGCGCAGCTGGTGGACGGTCTTGCCGTCCCGCAGCGCGCGCCACGCCTGCAGGAACGCCTGCTGCAGCGCGTCCTCGCAGCGGCCCTCGGGCAGGATCCGCAGGCAGTAGCGATGCAGTTGCGGCCGGTAGCGCTCGACGATCGCCGCGAAGGCGGGCTCGTGCCCGGCGTGAACCATCTGGATCAGGCGGCGATCGCTCTGGGCGCGAAGGAGGGTTGTCGAGAACAGGGGGGCCACGGCGCAACGCTACGGATCTGCGACGGGACGCGCCACCCCTCTTTTCGTTACGCCGCGCTATTCGTACTGGTGCGCCTCGGCGAGCAGCTCGATCGCCTCGTCGACGTCGTCGGCGACGAGGACGACCTCGACGAGCCCGGTGACCTCGAGCAGCCGCTCGACGTCGCCCTGGACGCCGGCGATCGCCAGCCCTGCGCGGCGCGGCGCGAGCCGCCGGTGCAGCCGCGAGATGAGCCCCAGGCCGACCGACGACATGAACGGCACTCTCGACAGGTCGATGATCAGGTCGTCGAAGCCCTCGTCGTCGTCGACGACGGCGCCCAGCCGGGGCGCCGTGAGGACGTCGACCTCGCCGGCGACGGCGACGATCCGCAGACGGCCGCGCTGCTCTGTCCGGACCGTGAATTCGGGGAGCGCCGACATTCGCCCGCGGCACTATTCCACGTCGAGCCCCGCTTCGCGCTCTGATAAACGCCAGAGTTTTCCCGCTACGAGCTTCTTATTGCCTGCTTAACGCTGGTTCCAGCGGTTCCGCAAGGAACGACCGAAGCGCTTCGCCCGCCGGACCGTCGTCGACATGGAAACGCGCTCGGCCAGTCGTGAGCCGGGCTCCGGCAGCCCAGCCGCCGCGGTCGCGTCGATGCCCAGCGTCACCCAGCGCTCGGCGATGCGCGCCACCTCGGGCGCGTCGACGAACCGCTGGCCGCGCGGGGTGTCGATGACGATGCCGTCGAAGATGTTCTCGCGCGCGTTGTCGAGCACGCGGCGCACCGTGCCCACCTCGGTGCCGTCGGACGCCCGCACCGGCGTTCCGCGCGCCAAGACCTTGTAGGAGATCGCGTGACCGTCGTCGCTCACGGTGCGCGCGAACGCTACCGGCGCTCAAGAACGGCCTGCACCGGCCGTTCACTGGAGGTGGTCGTTCGATGACCATCGAGAGCCCGCCCCTCGCGTCCAGCGTGACGCTCATCCTGCCCGACCGCGAGATGCTGCCGGGGCGCGTCGACGCGGTCGGCGAGAAGGCCCTCGATCTGGCGATGTTCGCGGCGCCCCGCACGCCGCTGCGCCAGGTGCAGCGCAGCCGCCTGTTCCTCGAGTTCATCAACGAGCACGGCGTCTGCCGGATGACGGGGTCGGTCGAGGCGGTGCGCCGCGCGGGCTACGACGACGAGCCCGACGTCCGCGACGTCGTGCGCTTCACCTTCGCCGGCCCACCGCAGCTTCTGCAGCGGCGCGAGTTCGTCCGCGCCCGGCACGTCGCGCGCGTCGACCTGACTGTCGACGAGCCGGGCGCCGCGGCGCTCACGTGCGCGACGGTCGACCTCTCGGGCGGCGGGATGAAGCTGCGCGGGCTCGAGGACGTCGCCGTCGACACGCAGCTGCACTTCCGGCTCGCGTCCCCCGAGGCGGGCGGCACCCCGATCAGCGGGCGCTGTCGCGTCGTCCACGTCACCGACGAGGGCGACGTCGGCGTGCAGTTCACCGCCATCGCGGAGACCGACCGCGACCGCCTGGTCACCTTCGCCTACGCGCGCGAGCTCGTGGCCCGCGAGTGGGCGATGCGCACGCGGCGGCGCTGATCAGGCGCGCCAGCGCGCGAGCAGCAGCGCCCAGCCGGCGGCCCCCGTGGCGAACAGCGCGGGCAGCAGCGGCAGCAGGTGGCGCGGCTCGCTGAGGAAGACGGCGTTGATGGCGGTCGACGCGGCCGCCACGGCGAGCAGGGCGCCCGGTCCGGGCCGGCGCAGGTGGACCGCGGCGAGGATCGTCCCCGCCAGGGCCAGGCCGACGAGCAGCAGGTGCACCGCCAGGCGGACCGCGCCGATGCGCGCGTGCGGCCCGCGGTTGGGCGTGACCCACATCCGCGCGGCCTTGCCCGCGAGCATGCGCGCGAAGCGCAGCGGGTGGTGCCGCGCGTAGCGGTCGAGGTTCTCGCGCGCCTCGCGGCGCAGCGCGGCGTCGCGGTCGAGCTCGGGGTGGCGGGCGGCGACGAGGTCGAGGAGGCGCTCCTGCGGCAGGCGGAAGTTCGGCACGGCGGCCAGGCGCGGGTCCTGCAGGCGCAGCTGGTTGCCCAGCGAGCGCTTCAGGCCGAACATCGTCCCGTGCCCGGGCAGGTAGGTGCCGACGAAGATCGCGCTGCCGCCGCTGGTCGAGATGGGCACGAGGCGCCCGGCGCGATCGGACGCCGAGCGCACCCACGGCGCGACGGCGACGAGCGTCCCCGCCAGCAGCGCGGCGCCGCACAGCGCGGCGCGCCGCCAGCCGCGCGGGTGGCGCGCGACCGCCACGGCCCAGAGCGCCACGAGCGGCACCGCTGGCGCGAGGTCGGCGCGTGCGAGCAGCGTGAGCCCGAAAGCGACGCCGGCCAGCGCGAAGCGCCACTCGGCCGGACGGCGCGCGGCCCAGACGCAGGCGAGCACCGCCACGGCGAGGCCGAGCGCGCCGAGCGGCTCGCTCAGCGCGCGCCCGGCGACGTCGACGAGCGGCGGGTAGAACGCGGTCGCCGCGGCGGCCGCCAGGCCCGCCCAGGCGCCGCCGAGCAGGGCGGCCGCGGCGAAGGCGGCGAGGATGGCGAGCGTGTCCACGATCGCCTGGGCCGTGTAGACCGAGGGCGGCGCGAGGTCGCCGGGGTCGCCGTGGTCAAGCTTCTCCGCGGCCGCGAACAGCGCCGGGGCGCCCGGCGGCCAGTGGAGCGGATCGTTCATCGCCGTGCCCGGCCCGCCGTAGTCGCCGGTGGTCACGAGGTCGTGGGCGAGCGTGAGGTACGCGCGCTCGTCGGCCGAGTTGGGCGCGCCGGGATGCGCCGCCTGGTGGGCGCGCAGCGCGGCGCCGGCGGCGACGACGATGGTGAGGAGGACGAGGACGGCGATGACGCGCAGCGCACGGGTCGCCGAGGCGAGCGCCAGCGACGACAGGCCGGCGACGTCGGCCGGGGCGGCGTCGGGCAGTCGCGGGGTCGTCGTCGGCATGGTTCTTAGACTGGCCTGATGCGCAGGGCGAGGGCGCTCTTCGCGGCTTGCGCGCTCGCCCTGGCGGCGCCGGCCGGAGCGGCGGCGCAGGGCGGCGCGGTGCCGTTCAGCAACCCGGTCATTCCCGGGAACGTCGCAGACCCGTCGGTCGTCCGCGCCGACGGGGCGTACTGGGCCGCGGCGACGAGCGGCCGCTGGGCGCCCGTGTTCCCGATCTTCCGCTCGCGCGACCTGGTCCGGTGGCGCCAGGTGGCGGCGGTCTTCCCGCGGCCGCCCGCCTGGGCGCGGGGGAACTTCTGGGCGCCTGGGCTCGCGGTGCGCCGCGGCCTGTGGTCGGTCTACTACTCGGCGAGCCGCGCGCGCGGGAAGCCGTGCGTGGCGGTCGCCCAGGCCCGCCGCCCGACGGGCCCGTGGCTGGATCGCGGGTTCGTCGTCTGCCAGGCGGTCGGGTCGATCGATCCCGCCGCGGTGCGCGACGCGGCGGGGCGCCGCTACCTGATCTGGAAGCGCATGGGCGCGGGCAGCGGCATCTACGGCGCGCGGCTGTCGCGATCGGGGCGGCGGCTCGTCTCGCGGCCCGTCCGGCTCGTCGTGCCCAACGCGGAGTGGGAGGAGGGCGTGACCGAGGGCCCGGACATCGTGCGCCACGGCGATCGCTACATGCTCGTCTACTCGGGCGGGCACTGCTGCCGGCCGCCGTGCACGTACGCGGTCGGGGTTGCGCGGGCGCGGCGCGTGCTCGGGCCGTACGTCAAGGACTCGGCGAACCCGGTCTTCCGGGGCGGCAACGGCTGGAAGTGCCCGGGGCACGGGACGCTCGTTCGGGCACCGGGCGGGGCCCTGACCTTCCTGCACCACGCCTACCGCGACGACGACGTGCTCGACATCCACCGCCAGGCGCTGCTCGACCCGGTGGGCTGGGACGCCCACGGCTGGCCTGCCTTCGGCGACGGCGGGGCGCCGGTGGCGGCCGGCCCGGCGGATGACGACCTGCGCCTCGAGCAGCGCTTCGGCGGGGCGGTCCTCGACCCGGGCTGGCAGTGGCCGTACGACGGGCCGCCCTCGGTCCGCGTGGGGGGCGGGCTGCTGCGGGTCTTGCGCGGCGCGGTGAGCCGGGCGTGGACGCCGCGCGACTTCAGCGTCCAGGCGCGCGTGCACGGCGGCGGCCGGCTGGCGGTCCTGCTGACCGGAGGGCGGGCGATCGCGGTGCGTTGCTGCCTGGGCGGGGAGGCGGCGCTCGTGGCCGGCGGGCGCGTCGTCGCGCGGCGCGCGATCGCAGCGGCGTCCGGGCTGCGGCTCAACGTGCGCGCCGGCGGCGCGGTGGCCGCGTACGCGCGGCGGCCGCGCGGCCGCTGGCGGCGGGTCGGCGCGCCGGTCCTCGCGCCCCCGGGAAGCGCGGTGGACCGGGTCGCGCTTGGCCCGGGGGCGTTCCGCGAGGTCCGCCTGCGGCCGCTTCGATAAGAGGGCTACCTACGCCGGCTCGGCGCCCTCGCCGCCGCCGTTGTGCGAGCCCAGCGGCGCGGGCTGGCGGCCCTCGTGACGACTGGCGAGATCCGCGGGGGACGGCTCGGCGCCCGGCGTCGGGACCTCGGCGGTCACCCGATCGGGCGTCACGTGCACGTCCGCGGAGCGAGGCTTGGTGCGTCGCCCGGCGGGCTTGCGCTGGCGGGCGGGCGTGTCGGTGCGCGTCGGCGCGGGCGTGTTCGGCAGATGCAGGAGGTTCTCGACGCGCTTGACCTCGGGGACCGCCTGCGCCTGCGCCTCGAGGCTCTTGATGTCCTCGGGCGTCCTGACCTCGCCGCGCAGCCAGACGACGCCGCCGACGACGTTGACGTCGATGTGGCCCTTGGGGACGCTCGGGTCGCGGAAGATCTCGGTCTCGACCTTGCGGGCGATCGTCACGTCGTCGAGCGGCTTGGGCGCGGTGCTGCGCTGGCGGTCCTGGCGCCTGGTGGTCGCGCGGCGCTTGGGCGTCTCCTTCGCCGCGCGCGGGGTGCGGCGCGCGGAGGCGGTGGGGCGCACGACGCCCGCTTTGGGCGTCTGCTGCGGAGCGGCCGGCTGCTTGCGGCCGCCGGCGAGTTTCTCGAGCAGGCCGGCCGTGGCGCGCAGCAGGGAGGCGCTCTGGCGGGCGAGCCCGCGGAAGGGAGCGTTGAGGTTGGGCATGGTCGTTCGCCTGCCCGGCGGCTGTCGGAGGCAAACGGGGTAGATTCGCGCCCGATGCCCGGTGTCGAGTTCGGCGTGTTCGTGGTCCCCGATGCCGCCGGGCGCGACGCGACCGTCGAGCAGGTCGAGCGGGCCGACCGGGCGGGACTGGACCTGGTCGGCATCCAGGATCACCCGTACCAGCG
This sequence comes from Solirubrobacteraceae bacterium, assembly GCA_036506755.1. Lineage (GTDB taxonomy): Bacteria > Actinomycetota > Thermoleophilia > Solirubrobacterales > Solirubrobacteraceae > DASXRF01. The sequence goes on from DASXRF010000011.1 coordinate 9,145, forward strand.
GCGCTTCCTGGAGACGTTCTCGCTGCTGGCCTTCCTCGCCGCGCGCACGTCGCGGATCCGCCTGTTCCCCGACGTGGCGAACCTGCCGCTGCGCCAGCCGGCGGTGTTGGCCAAGGCCGCCGCGACGATCGACCTCCTCAGCGGCGGCCGGTTCGAGCTCGGGTTGGGCGCGGGCGCGTTCTGGGAGGCGATCGGGGCGATGGGCGGTCCGGTGCGCTCGCCGGGTGAGTCGGTCGAGGCGCTCGAGGAGGCCATCGCGGTCATCCGGGCGCTGTGGAGCGGCGAGCGGTCGGTGTCGGTCGAGGGCCGCTACTACTCGCTCGCGGGCGT
>DASXRF010000012.1:0-1785 GCA_036506755.1 Solirubrobacteraceae bacterium
GCTGCGCTGCGGCGGCCGGCCCGCGGAGGCAGGCTCGGGCGAGCGCGCGGCGGCGCGCCGCTCGACGGCATCTGGATGCCGCCGCGTCCGCGCCCGCAGCGTGCCGTCCGAGGGCTGCGCATCCGCCGCGGCGCGGGCGCCGGGGGCCGGCGCGATCGGCGCCTGGTGCCGCGCCGAGCGGGACGTGACGCCGGCGCTGCGCGGTGCGGGCGGCCGATCCGCCTTGTCCGCCAGGAGCGGCCGGACGGCGTGCGGAGCGCTCATGCCGACCGTGGCCACGATCGCGGTCCCGGTCGCAAGCTTCACGGCCAGGGCGCCGGCGCCGGCCTTGCCCGCCGTCGCGCTCGCCAGCCCACCGGCGCCCCCGCCGTGTCCCCCGCCCCCGAAGATCTTCGCCAGCACACCGGCCAGCGCCGCCGCGGGCACCGGCGGCGCCAGCGCGGCCAGGTCCTCACGCCGCGTGGAGATCGCCTCGCGCAGCGCGCGGCACGACCCGCACGATCGCAGGTGCGCCCGCACGGGCCGCGCGCGCAGGACCCGCCCGTCCTGGTCGGAGATCAGTCGCTGAACCTCAGCGCAGTCCATCTCGCGCCCCCGCGCGAACTCCTGCAGCCCGACACGCGCCTCGAAGATCGCCTGCTTGGCCGCCGAGAGCGAGATCTCCAGGGCCGCAGCGATCTCCTCGTGCGACAGCCCACTCAATTCGCGCATCACGAGCGCCGCGCGCTGGCGGTCCGGAAGCTCCTGCAGGTCGGCGACCAGGAGCGCCAGGCGCCGCCGCTCCTCGAGCCGAGCCTCCAGCGGCGCCCCGGCCACGCTGTGCGCGTCCTCCAGCTCCTGCGTCAGCCGGCGACGGCGCACCAGCGAGATCGCCTCGTTGTGCGCGATCCGGAACAGCCATGGCCGCACCGGCGCCTCGGGAACGCCCCGGCCCAGCGCCGTCAGCGCTCGCGTCATCGCCGTCTGGAGGGCGTCCTGGGCGTCCTGCTCGTGCTGCAGGATCGACCGGCAGTAGCGGAAGAGCGCAGGCGCATGCCGCTCGTAGAGCGCCGCGAACGCCCGCTCGTTGCCCGCCGCCGCCAGGCGGACCAGCCGGTCGTCGCCCAGCAGCCGCAGCGGCCCCGGTCGGCCGGGCGTCCGCGGCAGCGAGGCAGCAGAACCGCTCACCGTGCATGTATCGGCAACGCGGCGCGCGGTCCAGAGTCCGAAACTATCTAGTGATCCGGCAGCTCGCGCAGCTGGTGCGCGGGCGTGAAGAACGAGCGGTGCGCGAGCAGGACGGCGACGAGCGCGGCGAGCGAGACGCCCCCGAGCAGCACGTAGAGCAGGACGAGCTGCAGGCGGACCGCGTCGACCGGCGCAGCGCCGGCGAGCAGCATGCCGACCATCGTGCCGGGGAAGGCGATCAGCCCGGTCGTCTTCGTCTGGTCGACGAGCGGGATGACGCCCGAGCGCAGGCTGGCGCGCACGAGCGGGCGCACGGCGAGCGACGACGTGGCGCCCAGCGCGAGCGTTGCCTCGATCTCGCGCGCCGCCGCGGCGACGTCGTCGCCGAGCCGGTTGAGCGCGACCGCCGCCGCGGTCATCGCGTTGCCGATGACCATGCCGCCGACCGGCACCAGGTAGCGCGGCGTCGCGGGGAAGACGCCCAGCGCGACGACGAGCCCCAGCGTCGCCGCGCCCGCGACCGCCAGCGCGACGAGCAGCGGCCAGAACGCCCCGGGCACGCGCTTGGCTCGCCCGCGCGCGGTGAACGCGCCCATCACCGCCATCGCGCTGATCAGC
>DASXRF010000013.1:0-1752 GCA_036506755.1 Solirubrobacteraceae bacterium
GGCGGCGCCCGTGACCACCGCGGTCGCCTCGCCCAGCGCGGCCGCCGCCCACGCCGGGTCGCCCGCCGCCCCGCGACCGGTCGCGCCGCGCGGAAAGCACGCGAAGCACCCGGCGACGCTCGGCGCGGGGGGCGGGCGCCACGCCGGCGGGCGTGCGGCGGCGAGCTCGGCCTGCTCGCGTACGAGCGTCGCCGCGTCGGCGGGCCACGGGCGGCTCAGCGGCGAGGGATGCGCAGCATCGTCCACACCCGTGGACCATCGCGCAGATCGAGGCGCTCGCGCACGGCGAAGCCGTGGCGCTCGTAGAGCCGGAGGTTCGCCGGGTTGGCCGTCTCGAGGTACGCCGGCCGGACCTCGCGGTCGCAGCGCGCGAGGATCGGGCGCAGGAGCGCCGAGCCGATGCCCGTCCGCTGGCGCTCGGGCGAGACGCCGAGCAGCGAGAGGTGCCAGTGCGGCTCGCGCGGCACGCGGCCGTCGAGCTCGGCGAGCGTGCGCATCACGGCGCCCAGGTGGCGCACGCCGACCAGGCGCGCCATGCCCGGCAGCATCCGGACCTGCTCGCCGAGCGACAGGCGCTGCGCGCCCGGCCCGATCCACAGCGCGGCGCCGGCCCGGTCGGCGGTCGTCAGGACGGTGCCCTTCGGCAGGAAGACCCGCCGCAGCTGCTCGGCGAAGCCCTCGCGCAGCCGGCGCGCGCGGCGCGCGTCGTGGGGCACGAGGTGGCGGTTGAAGGGGTCCTGCGCGAGCGCCCGGGCGAGGACCTCGGCGAGGCGCTCGACGTCGCCCTCGCCCGCCGGGCCGACCTCGGGCTGCGGCATGATCCCCGTATGCGCGCCCATGGGAACGACAACGACGCGGAAGGCCGAAACTGATGGCCAAGGTCTTCGAGGTCATCGACGATCACCTGCGCGACTGGATCGCGCGCCAGCCCGTGTTCTTCGTGGGGACCGCGCCGCTGGCCGGCGACGGGCACGTCAACGTCTCGCCGAAGGGGCCGATCGGGACGTTCCGCGTGCTCGGGCCGCGCCGGGTCGCCTACCTGGACGTCGTGGGCAGTGGGGCCGAGACGATCGCCCACCTGCGCGAGAACGGCCGGATCGTCGTCATGCTCTGCGCCTTCGAGGGCCCGCCGCGGATCGTGCGCCTGCACGGGCGGGGGACGGTGGTGGCGCTCGACGACCCGGCGGTGGCCGAGGCGGGCTTCGCGGCGACGACGCCGGACGCGGCGCACCGGGCGGTGATCGTCGTCGACGTGACGCGCATCGCCGACTCGTGCGGCTACGGCGTCCCGCTCATGGCCTACGAGGGCGAGCGCCCGCACCAGGCGCTGTGGGCGGACAAGAAGCTGCGCACCGGCGGGCCCGACGCGCTCGAGCGCTACAAGGCCGACAAGAACGCGTGCAGCATCGACGGGCTGCCCGCGCTCTGAGCTACGGCGCCAGGCGCTCGACGACCCAGCGCCCCGCGTTGTCGTCGCGGCGGAAGCGCAGGCGGTCGTGGAGGCGGTCGGCGCGGCCCTGCCAGAACTCGACGCCGTCGGGGACCACGCGCAGCCCGCCCCACTGGCGCGGGCGCGGCACGCGGGCGCCCTCCGGATAGCGGCGCGCGAGCTGCGCGCGGGCGTGGTCGAGGACGTCGCGCGAGGAGATGACCTGCGACTGCGGGCTGGCCAACGCGCCCAGCCGCGAGCCGTGCGGCCGCGTGGCGAAGTACGCGTCGGCCTCCTTGTCGTCGACGCGCTCGACGGCGCCG
>DASXRF010000014.1:0-7818 GCA_036506755.1 Solirubrobacteraceae bacterium
GTCAACTTCGCGCCGGTCGCCGACGTGGCGGCCGGCCCGGTGATGCGCGCCCGCGCCTTCCCGGGCGGCGCGACCGCGGTCGCCGCGCTCGTCGCGGTGAGCGTGCACGGCTACCGCGGGACGGGCGTCGCGCCGACCGCCAAGCACTTCCCCGGGCTCGGCGCGGCGAGCGCCAACACGGACTTCGCGCCGGCGACGGCGCGCGCCGAGCTGGGCCCGTTCCGCGCCGCCATCGCCGCCGGCGTGCCGCTCGTCATGGCGTCGCACGCCGTCTATCCGGCGCTCGATCCCACGCACCTGGCCTCGCAGTCGCGAGCGATCCTGACCGACGTCCTGCGCGGGCGCCTGGGCTTCGCCGGCGTCGTGGTGACCGACTCGCTCGAGGCGCGCGCCGTCGTGCGCCGCTCCTCGACGCCGGCCGCCGCCGTGCGCTCGATCGCGGCCGGTGCCGACCTCGCGCTGACGACCGGCCGCGGCTCGTACCTGCCCGTCCTGCGCGCGCTGCGCGCCGAGCAGCGCCGCTCGCCGGCCTTCCGCGCGCGCGTGCGCGAGTCGGCGGCGCGCGTCCTGGCGCTGCAGGAGCGGCTGCGGGGCTAGTGGACCCGTCCGCAAGTCCGACGGGTTTCGGACGACGCCCGACGACCCGCCCGACTTACGGACGCGCCCACTAGGGCCAGCCCTCGATGCGCCGCCTCAGCGCCGCGAGGTACTGGGCGGCGAGCGCGCCGTCGAGCGCGCGGTGGTCCCATGAGAGGCCGAGGATGGTCATCGGGCGGATGGCGATCGCGTCGTCGACGACGACCGCGCGCTTGACGACCGCCTCGAGGTCGAGGATGGCCACCTGCGGCTGGTTGATGACCGGCGTGGCCATGATCGAGCCGTACTGGCCGGGGTTGGTGATCGTGAACGTGCCGCCGGCGACGTCGTCGGGCCGCAGATCCTTGGCGCGTGCGCGCCGCGCCAGGTCGCGGATCCGCTTGGCCAGCCCCTCGGCCGAGAAGTCCTGCGCGTCATGGACGACGGGCACGATGAGCCCGTCCTCGCCTAGGGAGACCGCGATGCCGAGGTGGACGCTCTCGTGCACCGTGTACGCGTCGCCGTCGAGCCACGCGTTGAGCGCGGGGAACTCGCGCAGGGCGTCGATCGCGCAGCGGGCGACGATCGGCAGCGCCGTGATGCCGAGCTGCGCGCGAGCGCGCTCGACCGCCAACATGTCGGCCTCGATCCACGTCGTGCACGTCGCCGCGGTCTCCAGCGAGCGCTTCATGTGCTCGCCGATCTGGCGGCGCATCCGCGACAGCGTCCCGGCGGGCGCCTGCGGCGCCGCGGGCTCGGGGCGGTAGGGCGACTCGATGTGCAGCGGCGGCTCTTCCGGGGCGGCGGCGGGCGGCGCGCCCTGCTCGATGAAGGCCAGCACGTCCTGCTTGCGCACGCGCCCGCCGCGCCCGGTGCCGGGCACGCGGCCCAGGTCGACGCCGTGCTCCGCGGCGATGCGCTGGACGACCGGCGAGTAGCGGCGCCCGTCCGGCGAGGCGGGCGCGGGCGCCTCGCGCGGGGCGGCCGGCGGCGGAGTCGCGGGAGCGGGGACCGTCTCGCTCGCGTGCGCCTCGCCCGGCCGCGCGTCGGTGGCGATGCGCGCCATGACCGTCCCGACGTCGACGGTCGTCCCGACCTCGACGAGGATCTCGGCGACGCGCCCGCTCGCCGGAGACTCGACGTCGGTGTCGATCTTGTCGGTCGAGATCGCGCAGATGATCTCGTCGGCGTCGACCCAGTCGCCGGGCTGCTTGCGCCACTCGACGACCGTCCCCTCGGACACGCTCACGCCCATCTGGGGCATGACGACGTCGACGAGCAGCGTCTCAGTACTCGAGGAGCTCACGACACGCCTCCCGGACGCGATCGACGGACGGCAGCACCGCCTGCTCGAGCGGCGGCGAGAACGGGATCGGCACGTCGGGCGTGGCCACCCGCACGACCGGCCCGTCGAGGTCCTCGAAGCCCTTCTCGGCGATCAGCGCGGCGACCTGCGCCCCGGCCGCGCACGTCGCGTTGGCCTCGTCGACGATCACCACCTTCGAGCAGCGCTGCACGCTGTCGAGGATCGCCGCCTCGTCGAGCGGCACGAGCGAGCGCAGGTCGAGCACGCGCACCGAGGCGCCGTCGAGGTCCTCGGTCGCCTCGAGCGCGGTGTGGACCATGGCGCCGTAGGCCATGACGCAGAGGTCCTCGCCCTCCCGGGCCACGCGCGCGGTGAACGGCGTGGTGAACGTGCCGTCGGCCACCTCGCCCTTGATCCGCCGGTAGAGGTGCTTGTGCTCGAAGTACAGCACCGGGTTCGGATCGCGGATCGCGCCGATGAGCAGGCCCTTGGCGTCCTCGGCCGTGCTCGGCGCGACGACCTTCAGGCCGGGCGCGTGCATGAACCACGCCTCGGGGTTCTGCGAGTGGAACGGCCCGCCGGAGAAGCCGCCGCCGCTGGGCAGGCGCACCGTGATCGGGACGGCCAGCCCCATGCGGTAGCGCGTCTTGCCCGCCACGTTGACGAGCTGGTCGAAGCCGCACGAGATGAAGTCGGCGAACTGCATCTCGCACACCGGCCGCATCCCGACGACGCTCGCGCCGACCGCGGTGCCGATGATCCCCGACTCGGCCAAAGGTGTGTCCATCACGCGGCCGCTCCCGAATTCCTCGATGAAGCCGTCGGTGACCTTGAAGGCGCCACCGAAGACGCCGATGTCCTCGCCCATCAGGAACACGCGCTCGTCGGCGCGCATCTCCTGGCGCAGGCCGTCGGAGATCGCCTGCAGATAGGTCATGACGCTCACGGCCGGCTCCTCCAGCCGCTGTAGGGCGCCTGCCCGTCCTGTAGCTCGTTGGCGTGCTCGGCGAAGAGGCCGTCGGTCGCGGTCGCCGGGTCGGGCATCGGCATCTGCAGCGCCTCCTGCACGCCGGCCTCGATCTCGCGCTTGACCTCCTCGTGCACCGCCTCCACGTCGACGCCGAGCTCGCGCAGCCGCGCCTCCTGGCGCTCGATCGGGTCCTTGGCGCGCCACTCCTCGAGCTGCGACTTGGGCACGTACTTCATGTCGTCGTGGGCGGCGTGGCCGTGCATGCGCATCGTGACCGCCTCGATGAGCGTCGGCCCGCCGCCGGCGACGGCGCGCTCGCGCGCCTCCCAGGTGGCGGCGAACATCGCCTCGGCGTCGTTGCCGTCGACGGTCAGGCCCGGGAAGCCGTAGGCCGCCGCGCGCTCGACCGGGTCGACGGCGAACTGCGCGTGCAGCGGCGTCGAGTACGCGTACTGGTTGTTCTCGAGCACGAAGACGATCGGCAGCTTCTGCACGCCGGCCCAGTTCATCGCCTCGTGGAAGTCGCCGCGCGACGTCGAGCCGTCGCCGAACCACGTGATCGCGCACCGGCCCGACCCACCTCGTCCCTCGGCGTGTGCCCGGCCTTGCAGCTTGAAGGCCATCGCCATCCCGGTGGCCACGAGCATCATGTCGGGGAGCATCGAGACCATCCCGACGCAGCCGACCCGCCAGTCGCCGAAGTGCACGTTCCCGTCGCGCCCGCCGGTCACGCCGCCGGCGCGGCCCATGTACTGGCCGAAGATGCGCGCCGGCGTCACCCCGCGGATGAGGTGCGCGCCGAGGTCGCGGTGCAGGATGCAGAGCCGGTCCTCGGGCGCCATGGCGAAGGCCGCGCCGACCGACACCGCCTCCTGGCCGAACCCGTCGTAGAACGACCCGGGCACCTTGCCCTGCCGGTAGAGCGTCATCGCCCGCTGCTCGATGCCGCGCATCAGCAGCATGTACTTCAGGAGCGCTACGCGGTCGTCGAGGGTCAGCCCTCCGGTCGCCCCCTCCTCGAGCGCCGGGCCGGAGGTCTGCGTCGCCATCTGTCTCCTTCCCTGTTGCGGGGCGGCACGGGGTCCTCCGTCCGTCCCTCACTCTGGGTGGAGCGCGCCGTCGGGATCTCCGGACGGCAACGCTCGCTCTGCGATCAGCGTACCCGTACCCTCACTCGTATGGAGCGGGTGTGGGCCTCCCGCCTGCGGTGGCGGCTGCGAGGCGCCACGCAATGGCCGGCCTTCGCGCTGTTCGTGGCCGCCGACGCGGTGCTCCTGCACCTGCTGCCGATCGCCGGCGACGGCCCGGACCTCTTCTCGGCCGTGCTGCTGTCGGGGTTCTTCAACCTGCTCGTCGTCGCGGTGGCCGCGCCGCTCGCCGGCCGTGCGCTGCGCGTCCGCCGGCACGACCTGCCGCAGATCGTCGCCGGCGACCTCGCCGGGACCGTGCTGCTCGCCGTGCTCGCCGCGGGGCTGGTCGGCCTCGGGCTCGCGCATCGCGCGCAGGCGCGGGCCGACCGGGAGGCCGTCGCCGAGGGCGTGCGCCGGGCGCGCGCCTACGTCGAGCGCAACGGGGAGCCGCAGTACCGCCGGCGCGTCGGCGAGGCGACGACCCTGCGCTTCGGCGAGGACCTGATGCGCACGTGCGTGCCCGGGGACGACCCAGATCGCTGGATGTGCGTCTTCGTGTTCACCGACCAGGACCCGCCCGGCCTGCGCGAGGACACCAACCGCGCGCCGAACTCCTCCTGGTTCCCTCCCGACCGGGGCGGCTGAACGTCCCCTCGGCCCGTAGGCTTCGCGGCATCGACGTCCTGATCTTCGCCGCTCCGCTGCGCGCACCCGAGCTGCGCCACGAGATCCCCGCCGGCATCGGCGACCCGTTCCTCTACGCCGAGCACGACGGCCGCACGTTCGTCCTCATCAGCACGCTCGACGCCGACAACGTCCGGGCCGCGCGCCCGGACGCCGAGCTGCTCGCGCCCGAGGCGTTCGGGATCGACGACCTGCTGGCCGCCGGGGCGCATCGCGACGATGCCGAGCGCGAGCTGGTCCTGCGCGCGTGCCGCGAGCTCGGCGTGCGGTCGGCCGCCGTGCCGCCGTCGTTCCCGGTCGCGCTGGCCGACCACCTGCGCGCCGGCGGCGTCGAGCTCGTCCCCGACCGCGAGCTCTTCGACGGCCGCCGGCGGGCCAAGACCGAGCGCGAGCTGGCGGGCATCCGCCGCGCGCAGCGGGCGGCCGAGGCCGGCATGCGCGTCGCGGCGCAGATGCTCGCCGCCGCCGAGCCGGGCGCGCAGGGCGTCCTGCGGCTCGACGGCGAGCCGCTGACCAGCGAGCGCATCCGGGCGGCCGTCGAGGCGGCGTTCGCCGCCCACGACGCGGTGAGCGACGGCTTCATCGTCGCCCATGGCGCGCAGGGCGCGGTCGGCCACGACCTCGGCAGCGGGCCGATCGCGGCCGGCGAGCCGGTCATCGTCGACCTGTGGCCGGCCGATCGCGCGACGAGCTGCTTCGCCGACATGACGCGCACGTTCGTCGTCGGCGAGCCCGGCGCGCAGCTCGCCGCCTGGCACGGCCTGTGCCGCGACGCGCTGGCGCGCTGCGTCGAGGCCGTCCGGCCCGGCCTGCGCGGGCGCGCCGTCTGGGAGGTGGCCTGTGACGTCTTCGAGGCCGCCGGCGAGCCGACCCAGCGCACCAAGCAGCCCGGCGAGGTCCTGCGCGAGGGCTTCTTCCACGGCCTCGGTCACGGCGTCGGGCTCGAGGTCCACGAGGCGCCCGGCCTCGGCCGCGGCCCCGACGTGCTGCAGGCCGGCGACGTCGTCGCGATCGAGCCGGGCACCTACCGCCGCGACCGCGGCGGCGTTCGCCTCGAGGACCTCGTGCTGGTCACTGAGGACGGCGCCGAGGTGCTCACCGACTTCCCGTACGGCCTCGAGCCGTCCGCCGGCTGATCAGCCCAGCAGCGCGGCTGGGCTCTCGAGCAGCTGGCGCACGCGCTCGAGGAAGCGCGCGGCGTCGGCCGGGAAGACGATCCGATGGTCGCAGGCCAGCGTCAGCTCCACCACGCTGCGCACGACGATCTCGTCGTCGCGCACGACCGGCCGCTCGACGGGGCCGCCGACGCCGAGGATCGCCGCCTGCGGCGGGTTGACCACCGCGGCGAAGCGGGTGACGGCGCGCGACGCGAGGCTCGAGACGGTGAACGTCGCGCCGGCCAGCTCGGGCGACGTGAGCGTTCCCGCGCGCGCCTTGTTGGCCAGCACGCGGGTCTCGCGCGAGATCGCCGCGAGCGGCTTGACGTCGGCGTCGAAGATCGTCGGCACGACGAGCGAGCCCTCGTCGTGGAACGCCAGCCCGACGTTGACGCGCGAGTGCTGCTCGAAGCGCCCGTCGCGGTAGGAGGCGTTGAGCCGCGGCTGGTCGCGCAGGGCCAGGGCGCAGGCCTTCACCACGAGGTCGTCGAGCGAGGCTCGCGGCGTCCCGACGCCGAGCAGCCGGCTGCGCGCGTCGAGCAGCGCGGTGACGTCGACCTCGGCGCTCACGGTGAAGTCGGGCACCGTCGCGCGCGACTCGGCCGCGCGCCGTGCGATGACGCCGTGCGCGCGCGGCGCCTCGACCACGGTCGTCTCGCCCTTGGCGGCCAGAACCGGCATCGCGGGCGCCGCCGGAGGCTCCGGCGGCGGCGCCGCGGCCGTGCCGTCCAGCCGCGCGATCACCGCGCCGACCGGCAGCGTCTCCCCGACCGCGGCCACGACCTCGAGCACGCCGTCGCGATCGGCCCCGTAGGTCTCGGTCGCCTTGTCGGTCTCGATCTCCACGAGCTCGTCGCCGCGGCGCACGTGGTCGCCGTCGGTCTTCAGCCAGCGCAGGATCGTCCCCTCCTCCATGGACTCGGAGAGCCGGGGCATGACGACGTCGCTCACCGCGCGGAGGTTATGCGGCGTGCAGGGCGGGCGCGGCCGGCACCCCCGCGCCGAGCTGCGCCCGATCGCAGCCCAGCCCGGCCAGCCGCGCCAGCTGCTCGGCGGTCTCGACGCCCGCCGCCACCGTCTCGAGCCCGAGCGCGTGGGCCAGGCTCACGAGCGCGGCGAGCACGTCGGGGTCGCCCTCGACGACCGCGCGGTCGAGCTTGACGAGCTCGACCGGCCAGTCGCGCAGGTGCGCGAGCGATGCCGTGCCCGCGCCGAAGTCGTCGAGCGCCAGGCGCACCCCGAGGTCGGCCAGCTCGCACAGCTCCCCGGCCGTCTCCGCGGTCAGCGCGCGCTCGCCGACCTCGAGGCACAGCCGCTCGGGCGCGAGCCCGCCGTCGCGCAGCGCGGCGGCGACCTGCCGAGGCAGGTCGGGATGGGCGAGCTGCCGCGCGCTGACGCGGACCGAGACGGGAGCGTCGCGGCGCGCGGCCTCTGCGCACGCCTCCCGCAGCACGTGCTCGCCCAGGGCGATCACGAGCCCGGTCTCCTCGGCCAGCGGGAGGAAGTCGGCGGCCTCGAGCAGCCCGCACCGCGGATGCTGCCAGCGCACGCGCGCCTCGTAGGCGACCGTCGCGCTCGTCTCGAGCTCGAGCTGCGGGAGATACTCCACGCGCAGCTCGCCACGGGGGATCGCGCGGCGCAGCTCGGTCTCGAGCTCGAGCCGGCGCACGGCGTGGGCGCGCAGCGTCGCGTCGAAGAGCTCGAAGCGCGCCTTGCCGCGGTCCTTCGCGCGGTACATGGCCGCGTCGGCGTCGCGGATCAGCGCCTCGGCCGAGGTGCCGCCGCGGCCCGACGACAGCGCGACGCCGACCGACGTCGAGACGTGCACCTCGCGCCCGGCCACCGCGAACGGCGCCGCGAAGAGGTCGACGACCCGCTGCGCGATGGCCACCGCCTCGAGCTCGCCCGCAACGTCCTCGCACAGGACCGTGAACTCGTCGCCGCCCAGCCGCGCCACCGTGTCGGCCGGGCGCACGGCGGACTCCAGCCGCGCCG
>DASXRF010000015.1:0-2866 GCA_036506755.1 Solirubrobacteraceae bacterium
GAACTGGTCGATGAGCTTCTTGAAGAAGTCGTTGACGTCGGCCCAGTAGTAGAGCTGGATCTGCCCCTTGGCGCCCTGCGAGGCGTACCCCTGGGGCGTCGCAGCGGCCACCGGCTTGGGCGCCTCGGTCGGCTTCGCCGCTGCCGTGGGCGCGGCGGCCGCGGCCGGCTTCGTCGCGGCCGCGGCCGCCGTCGGCGCTGCCGCGGGCTTCGTGGCCGCGGCCGCCGCCGACGCCGGCGTCGGCGCCGTCGTCGGCGCGGCCGCCGCGGGCTTGGGCGGCTCAGTGGGCGGCGCCGCCGGCGCGGCGGTCGGCGCCGCGGCGCCGCCGCAGGCTTGCAGCAGGGCCGTGGCCGCAAGGCCACCCGCGGCGGAGAGGGACGTGCCGAGAAACGCTCTTCGCGAGGAGGGCCTACCAGGACCTGTCGCGCGCAGCATGCTCTTCCTCCTTGTTCGCGCACTTCATACCGGCGGTCGCGTCTTTCGTCGGCAGCCCGAGGGCGTCTTCAGGCCGGTGCCGTGCTGGCGCCGCGGCCACCGTCGTCCCGCCCGGTCACGGCCGCGGTCCACCCGACGCATCGCTCCTGCTCCCTCCTGTCCCTCCTCCCTCGGTGCCATGAACGCGCGTCGGCGCGCCGCCGTTCGCGGCCGAGCGGTATATCGCGTCGATCAGCTCGACCGAGCGGGCGGCCACCTCGCCGGGCGAGCTGTTCGTGCCGCCGGCCGCGATCAGCTCGACGAAGCGGCTCGGCGGTCCCTCGCAGCTGTAGGCGCCCTCGCCGCGGGGCACGTCGACGTGCACGTGCCGACCGTCGTGGCGACGCACGTCCAGGCGCTCGCGCTCGACGTCGAGCAAGAGCGCGCCCTGGTCGCCGAAGACCCGCAGGTCGACCTGGAACTTGTCGTCGTCCGGCAGCGTGGCTGCGCCGGAAACGACCCCGATCGCGCCGTTGCCGAAGGTCACCGCCGCGGCGGCGTACATGTCGACGCGCGAGTTGGGCGCGGTCATCCGCGCGGTGACCTCGGCCGCGCGCAGGCCCGTGAGCCAGAGCAGCAGCGCGCTCGAGTGGGTGATCTGCCCGTAGCCGTAGCCGCCGCCGTGCTCCTTGACCTGCCAGGTGCTCGGGTCGGGCTGGGCGATCGTCGGCTCCCACCGCGACGGCACCTGGCCGCCGCCGGCGAAGAAGTCCTTCGTCGGCGAAGCCATGTGGCAGAGCGTGTACTCGACGCGCCCGACGAGGCCGTCGTCCATGAGCCGCTTCGCCCGCTCGACGAACGGCTTGTAATGCCAGCCGTAGGGCACGAGCAGGTGCAAGCCGCGCGCCCGCGCCAGCTCGACCAGGTTCCAGGCCTGCTCGGGCAGAAGCGTCATCGGCTTCTCGACCATCACGTGCCGCCCCCGCTCGAGGGCCGCCCTGGCGTGCTCGTGATGGAGGTGGTGCGGTGAGCTCACGACGACGCCGTCGAGATCGTGCTCGAGGAGCTCCCGGTAGTCCTCGGTCGCGACCGCGAAGCCGAAGCGACTCTTGATCTCCTGCAGCAGCCCCCGACCGAGCCGGCACACCGCGACGAGCTCGACGTCGTCGCGGCGCGCGAGGAGCGGTATGTGGTTTGTCGTCGCCCACCAGCCCGCCCCGATGAAACCCAGACGCACCCGCCGCACCGGAACGTCCTCCTTCACCTCGCGTCAGCCCAGCCAGCGCCAGGCGACGAACCGGTCGCGGCGCTCGGCGGCGACCCGGCCGTACTGCAGCAGCCGTTCGAGGTGCCCCACCAGCGGGAAGACCAGGTAGACGCCGGCCGCCGCCGGCCAGGTCCCCAGCCGCGGGCCGAGGGACTCGATCAGGTCGCGGGTCGTCCGCGCCGTCCCGGCTCGCGAGAGCTCCTCGCGGAGCGAGGCGTCGACCCGATCGACGAAGGCACGGCTTTCGCCCAGGAACTCGGCGACCGCTGCGCCCCGGAACACCGGGTAGTGGCTGGTCAGCAGCGTCTCGATCTCCATGCCCTGCAGGCGGTGAAGCGAGGCGAGGTAGGTGTCGACGTAGCGGTACGTCGGCGGGAACGCGGGCGCGCCGTCGCGCGTGAGCACCGCGTTCCAGAGGGTCGTGTCGGCGATGACGACCGACCGGCTGCGCGGGTCGTGCACGCTCAGGTGCCCGCGCGAGTGCCCCGGCGTGTGGAGCACCTCGACGCGCCAGTCGGGTCCGAGCCGGATCTCCTCGCCGCCCGCCAGCGCGACGTCGACCGGTACGTGGCGCGCGTTGGCCCTGATCCAGCTCTTGGTCTCCTCGCTGTCGTCGATGCCGTGGTCGGCCGCGAACTCGCCGTAGCGGTCCGCGATCATCCGCTCGATGCTCTCGACCAGCGGGCGGTCGAGCCAGTGACAGAGGGTGACCGCCTCCGGGGCGATCTCCCGGAACGACGCGTTGCCCCCCGTGTGGTCGAAGTCCGCGTGGGTGGTCAGGACGTAGCGGACGCGGCGCGGGTCGATCCCGGCCCCGCCGAGGTAGGGGAGCAGGACGCTCCGCGGCGTCTCGTCGAGGCCGGTGTCGACCAGCAGCGTGCTCTCCTCGCCCGCCAGCAGGTACAGGGCCACGAAGCGGTCGCCCAGCGGCGCCTCGATCCGGTGGATCCCCGGCGCGACCTCCATCGGCCTCCTCCGATCCGGCTGTACTTTACGCGCCCGGGAACTGCGACGGGACAGCCGTTGTGGGGGCACTATTGGACACCCACTAGTGCATCTTTCCATAAGTTAGTTGTGGGTGGTAGGCTGCTTTGGCCAGGCGCTGGAGGCGCCGGGACACCGAGCGGTTGAGGGGGCGTATGCCGGGTCCAGCCCCGCGGCCGATCACCGTGACCGCCCGCCAAC
>DASXRF010000016.1:0-4386 GCA_036506755.1 Solirubrobacteraceae bacterium
GCCGTCAAGGCCGGCAAGGGCGTCGGCGGCGGCCTCGCCGTCACGCCGGGCGGCACGCGCGCGTTCGTCGGCGCGCTGCGGCGCTCGCACGTCGTCGCCACCATCGACCTCTCGACCGGGCAGACACTGGCCCGCACGGCCGCCGGACGCGGCCCCGGGCGCCCCGCCCTGTCGCCCGACGGGCTGCGCGTCTACGTCGCCAACGCCGGCGAGCCGAGCGTCACGGTCCTCAGCGCGCGCTCCGGCCGGCGGCTGACCACCGTCCACCTGCCGGGCAGCGCGCGGCCGCTCGAGGCGGTCGTCCAGCCGGGCCTCGCGGCGATCTCCGGCACGGGCGGCGATGACGATCTCAAGGGCACGCGCGGGCGCGACCGCATCGAGGGCTACACCGGCAACGACACGCTGCGGGGCTTCCGCGAGAGCGACGTCGTCCTGGGCGACGAGGGCGACGACCTGCTCGTCGGCGGCCCCGGCGACGACGTCCTCGACGGCGGCCCGGGGCTCGACCGCATCTTCGCCCAGGCCGGCAACGACCAGCTGCTCGGCGGCCTCGACGGCGACGTGATGAACGGCGGCACCGGCAACGACAAGCTCGACGGCGGCGACGCCAACGACTACCTCGACGGCGGCGACGGCGACGACACGATCACCGGCGGGCCGGGGGACGACAAGATCGTCGAGTCGGGCCTGGGCAACGACAAGCTGCTCGACGGCGGCCTGGGCAACGACTACATCAACGCCGGCCGCGGATCGGACCGCGTCACCGGCGGCGACGGCAACGACCAGCTGCTGGGCATGTCGGGCTCGGAGTTCATGGACGGCGGCGACGGCGACGACACCCTCGACGGCGGCCTGGGAGGCGACCTGCTCTTCGGCCGCGACGGCGCCGACGCCATGCGCGGCGACGCCGGCAACGACCGCCTCTACGGCGGCGCCGGCGCCGACGACCTCGACGGCGGGTCGGGCGACGACTACCTGTCGGGCTCCTACGGCTCGGACGTGATCGTCGCGGGGCCGGGCGAGGACGAGGTGCTCGCGGGCACCGGCAACGACACGATCCGCGTCGCCGACGACAGCGCCGACGTCGTCGACTGCGGGCCCGGGCGCGACACCGTCTACGTCGAGAACACCGCCGTCGGCCGCGACCGGCTCAGCCATTGCGAGAGCGTCGTGCAGATCGATCCCGAGCCGGCCAACGACACGCCGCCCCCGTCCAACATCGGGGGCACGCCGGGCGACGACACGCTGTTCGGGACCGACGGCAACGACTCGATCTTCGGCGCCGACGGCAACGACCACGTCTTCGGGCAGGGCGGCGACGACTACGTCGACGGCGAGAACGGCGACGACGAGGTCCACGGCGGGGCGGGCAACGACCAGGTCTACGGCCGCCAGGGCAACGACGCCGTCTTCGGCGACGAGGGCGACGACTACGTCTCCGGCGACCGCGGCAACGACGAGGTCCACGGCGGGCCGGGCAACGACCGCATCTACCCGGGCCTCGACGACGACACGGTCTTCGGGGACGAGGGCGACGACCGCATCAACGTGGTCGGCGGCGGGCGCGACACCGTCGACTGCGGCGACGGCAGCGACGTCGTCTTCGCCGACGCGAGCGACGTCATCGCGCCCAGTTGCGAGGACGTTCGCGTGTAGCTCCTCTCCCGTCCGGGAGATCGACGCACCTTCACGGTGTTAACTGCTCGTGAACCGCGGGCAGCACGTAAACCATGGAGGCGTTGATTCTCGCCGCGGGGCGGGGCACCCGGCTCGGTCTGGACTGCCCGAAGTGCCTGGTCGACGTCGGCGGCCGGCCGGTGATCCACCATCAGCTCGAGGCTCTCTACGGCGCCGGGGTGGAGCGCGTCGTCGTCGTCGCCGGCTACCAGATCCGCCGTGTGCGCCGCGCGCTGCCCGCCGACGCGGTCGTCGTGCCCAACCGCCTCTACGCCGAGACCAACAGCCTGTACTCGTTCTGGCTCGCGCGCGGCGAGGTCGGCGACGAGGTGCTCGTGCTCAACAGCGACGTGCTGTTCCCCGCGCTGCTGGCCGACCTGCTCGCCCGCTGGCAGGGCAGCGCCCTCGCCTACGACTCCTCCTCGGGCGACGACGAGGAGCACATGAAGGTGGCCGTCCGCAGCGGCGCCCTGGAGGCCATGAGCAAGTCGCTGCCCGCGGGGCGCACCGCGGGCGAGAACGTGGGCTCCATCCGCCTGTCGGGCGAGGCGACCGCCTCCGCGTTCGCGGCCGCCCACCGGCTCGTGGCCGCCGGACGGTCCCGCGACTGGCTGGCGTCGGCGATCGAGCGCGCCGCCGGCGCCCATCGCTTCCAGTGCCTCGACGTCGCCGGGCTGCCGTGGGTCGAGATCGACTTCCCCGAGGACCTCGCGTACGCGCGCGAGACCGTCGCGCCGGCCATCGAGCGCCTCGAGGCCGTCGCCGCGGCGTGATGGCGAGCGTCCTGTTCACCGGCTACGCGCCCGTGCACTACGCGTGCTTCCGGCCCCTGCACGCCGAGCTCGAGCGCCTCGAGGGCGTCGATGTGCGCGTCGCCGGCGGCACGCGCCGGCGCGGCGAGGACGGCGAGTGGATCTACGACCCGGAGGCCATGTACGCCCCGTTCGGCATCGAGGCCGCGGACGTCCTGACCGTCGACGAGATCGCCGAGCGCGACGTCGACCTGCTCTTCTGCGCCAACACCAAGGCCATCACGCCGCGGTCGGCCCAGCGCACGATCGAGATCTTCCACGGGCTCTCGTTCCGCAACCTGTGCGTGCGCGACGAGAACGCCGGCAAGGACGCCTACTTCCTGCTGGGCCCGTACATGCGCCGCGCGTTCGCGTCGTGCGGCCTGCTCGCCTTCGACGACCCGCGCGCCGTCCCGGTCGGCTTCCCCAAGACCGACCCGCTGCTCGACGGCACCCTGGACCGCGACGCGATCCTCGCCGCCGAGGGCCTGTCGGGCGAGCGGCCCGTCGTGCTCTACGCGCCGACCGGCGCGAAGCGCAACTCGCTGGAGACGATGGGCGAGGAGGTGCTGCGCCGGCTGCGCGACTGGGGCGCTGTCGACGTGCTGGTCAAGCCGCACGACCATCCCAAGCGGGCGATCGACTGGCCCGCGCGCCTGGCGCCGCTGGAGGGCGAGCGCCTGCGGATCGCCCGCACCCCCGACGTCGTCGAGTGCCTGTTCGCCGCCGACCTGCTCATCAGCGACGCCTCCTCGGTGGTCAACGAGTACGCGCTGCTCGACCGCCCGATCGTCTTCCTCGACGTGCCCGAGCTGCTCGCCGCCGCGGCCGAGCGCGAGGGCTCGGCGCTCGACCTCGACACCTGGGGGCGGCGCGGCGGCGAGGTCGTCGCCGATCCCGCCGGCGTGGTCGCGGCGGTCGCGCGCGGGCTCGAGCACCCCGAGCAGCGCTCCGACGTGCGCCGCGCGATCGCCGCCGACCTCTTCTACAACCCCGGCCGCGCCACCGGCGCGGCGATGCGCTGGCTGCGCGAGGAGCTGGCCGCGTGATGGGCGGGCGCTTCCCCGTCCGCCTCGCGCGCGTCGTGCGCCGCCTGTGGCCGTCGATCCGCCGGCACCGCCGCCTGCTGGTCACGGGCACCGTCGGGACGCTGTTCGTCGTCGCCTGCCGGCTCGCGTACCCCTGGCCGCTCCGGGGCGTGCTCGAGGTCGCGTTCAAGCACCGCCACAGCGGGGTCGCCGACCTGGTGCCCGGCAACGGCGACCCCGTGCTCTGGCTCGGCGCCGCGTTCCTCGCCATCGTCCTGATCCAGGGCATGGCCGAGCTCGTCCAGCGCGTCTCGTTCGCGCGGTTCTCGATCGGGCTCGCGCGCGACGTGCGCGCCGAGGCGCTGGCCGGCATCGCGCGCGGCCCGTCGCCTGACGGGGACGAGGCCGGCGACCTGATCGCCCGCATCATCGGCGACACCGCGCGCTTCAAGTCCGGCCTGAAGGGCGTGCTGATCCGCCTGACCCAGAACGGCACCTTCTTCGTCGGCGTCGCCGTCGCCCTGCTGCTGATGGACACGCTGCTCGGCGTGGTCTTCCTCACCGGCGGGACGCTGATCCTGATCGTCGCGGGCGTGGGCGCCGCGCGCGTCAGCCGCGTGTCCAAGCGGCTGCGCAAGAAGGAAGGCGACCTGGCGAGCCGGATGCACGCGAGCCTCGCCGGCGACGTCGAGCACCTCGCCGAGCTCGACGACACCGAGCGGCGCGCCGGCCAGGCCGAGGCCAAGACGACGCGCATGGAGGGGCTGACCATCCTGGCCGTCCACGCCCTGCTCGGCGTGACTGTGGTGTCGGTGCTCGCGCTGGGGGGCGACGCGGTGCGCTCGGGGCGCATGTAGCCCGCCGACCTGTTCACCGTGCTCTTCTACCTG
>DASXRF010000017.1:0-4934 GCA_036506755.1 Solirubrobacteraceae bacterium
GAGCCCCTGGGCGGCCGAGACGGGCATCGGCTCGCCGAGCCCGAGCGCGTGGAACTCCGCGGCCAGCGGCTCGTCCTCGACGCGATCGATCTTGTTGGCCGCCACGACGACCGGCCCGTCGAAGCGGCGCAGCAGGTCGGCGATCTCCTCGTCGCCGGGGCGCAGCCCGGCCTTGGCGTCGACGACGAGCACCGCCACGCCGGCGTCGGCCAGCGCGGCGCGCGCCTGGTCGCGGATCGACCCCGCGAGCGGCTCCGTGTCGGCGAAGTCGACCCCGCCGGTGTCGATCAGGTCGAAGCGCCGGCCGTTCCACTCGGCCTCGACCTCGTTGCGGTCTCGGGTGATGCCGGGGCGCTCGTGCACGACCGCGGTACGCGACCCGGCCAGCCGGTTGACCAGCGAGCTCTTGCCCACGTTGGGATAGCCGACGACCGCGACCTTCACAGCAGCTCCGTGATCCTGGCGACGACCTCGTCGACGGTCAGGCCGGTCGTGTCGATCTCCACCGCGCCGGGCGCGGGGGCGTCGATCGTCCGCCCGTGGCCGCTGTCGCGCGCGTCGCGCTCGCGCTGCTCGGCGAGCACCTGCTCGACAGGCAGGCCGAGCTCCTCGGCGCGCCGGCGCGCGCGCTCCTCCGGCGAGGCGGTGAGGAACACCTTCAGCTCGGCGCCGGGGGCGACGACGGTGGCGATGTCGCGCCCGTCGGCCACCCAGTCGCCCTCGGAGATGAGCCGGCGCTGCTTGGCGACCAGCGCGGCACGCACCTCGGGC
The DNA here is from genome assembly GCA_036506755.1 of Solirubrobacteraceae bacterium. Classification (GTDB taxonomy): domain Bacteria; phylum Actinomycetota; class Thermoleophilia; order Solirubrobacterales; family Solirubrobacteraceae; genus DASXRF01. The sequence continues at coordinate 772 of DASXRF010000017.1, forward strand.
CGCGTGGCCACCTGCGACGCGGCCTCGCTGACCTCGGGGGTGCGGATCGCCTCGGTGACGTCCTCGCCGTCGAGCAGCACGCGGTCGTCGCCCAGCTCGATGCGCAGCGCGCCGACGTCGTCGGCGCCCGCCAGCGCCGCGGCGCGGTACATCGCCCCGGTGTCCAGGTAGGTGAAGCCGAGCGCGCGCGCGACGGCGCGCGCCACGGTCGACTTGCCGGCCCCCGCGGGCCCGTCGATCGCGACGATCATGGGTTCAGCACGATAGGGGCCCGTGCGTCTGCTGCGCCCGCTTCGCAACCGCGACTTCGCCGTGCTCTGGCTCGGCCAGGCGACGTCGCTCGTCGGCGACGGCATCTTCGTGGTGGCGATCGCCTTCCAGGTCCTCGAGCTGCGCAACTCGGCGGGCGCGCTGTCGGCGGTGATGCTGGCCGGGTCGATCGGGCTGGTCGGGTGCCTGCTGGCCGGAGGGGTGGTCAGCGACCGGGTCGAGCGGCGGCGCGTGCTGATCGCCTCCGACCTCGTGCGGCTCGCCGCCGTCGCGACGATGGGCGCGCTCTCGGTCGCCGGGGCGCTCGAGCTCTGGCACACGGTCGCGCTCATGCTGGTCTACGGGGCCGGCGAGGCGTTCTTCCAGCCCGCCTTCGGCGCCCTGCTGCCCGCCGTCGTGCCGGCCGAGGACCTTGTCCAGGCCAACGCCGTCCACGGCGTCGTGCGACCGCTGGCCATCCGCTTCGCCGGGCCCGCGCTCGGCGGCGTGCTCGTCGGGGCCGCGGGCCCCGGCTCGGCGCTGCTGGCCGATGCGGCGACCTTCGGCGTGTCCGCGGCGTGCGTGTTCGCGCTGCGCGCGCGGTCGCGGGCCGGCGCGGCGCCCGAGGGCACGCTGCGCGAGCTGGCCGCGGGCTGGCGCTACGTGCGCTCGCAGCCGTGGCTGTGGGCGACGCTGGGCGCGGCGGGGCTCAGCGTGATGTTCATCGTCGGCCCGTTCGAGGTCGTGCTCCCGTACCTGATCCGCAACGACCTCCACGGCGACGCCGGCACGTACGGCGCCGTCCTCGCCGTCAGCGGGCTGGGCGCGGTGATCGCCGCCGCGATCGTCGGCCAGGTCGGCCTCGGCGCGCGCCCGGTCACGCTCATGTTCGCCTTCTGGTCGGCCTCGCCGCTGGCGCTGTGCGGCTTCGCGGCAGCGAGCGCGAGCTGGCAGCTGCTGCCGCTCGCGGCCTTCGAGGGCGCGTGCGTCGCGGTCGGCGGTGTCGTCTGGAGCACGCTCATGCAGACGCGCGTGCCGCCGGCGCTGCTCGGTCGCGTCACGAGCGTGGACTTCCTCGCCTCGCTCGCGCTGACGCCCGTGTCCTTCGCGCTCACCGCCCCGGCGGCCGCGGCGCTGGGGGCCTCGGCGACGCTCGTCGCGGCCGGCCTGCTGGCCGCCGTCTCGGGGCTCGCCTTCTGGCCGCTGGCGCTGCGTCAGGCGCCCAGCGCGGCGAGGTCCGCGGCGAAGGCGGGGTAGCTGATCCCCGCCGCGTCCATCCCCACCACCTCGACGCCCTCGCGCGAGGCAAGCCCGGCCACCGCGCCGAGCATGGCCAGCCGGTGATCCCCGCGCGCGTCGAGGACGCCGCCGCGCAGGCCGCCGGTCCCGCGCACGACGAAGCCGTCGCTCGTCGCCTCGGCGTCGCCGCCCAGGCCGCGCAGCCCGTCCACGACCGCGGCGATGCGGTCGGACTCCTTGAGGCGCAGCTCGGCCGCGCCGCGCACGACGGTCTCGCCCTCGGCGAAGCAGCCCAGCAGGCCGACGAGCGGCAGCTCGTCGATGGCCAGCGGCACCTCGTCGGGCTCGACGGTCGTGGCCAGCAGCGGGGCGGCCGTGACGTCGAGGTCGCTGACCGGCTCGTAGGGGATGACCTGCTCGTCGTCGGGCTCCTCGAGGTCGGCGAGGACGATGCCGCCCATCCGCTCGAGGATGCGCAGGAAGCCCGTGCGCGTCCAGTTGACGCCGACGCCGCGCAGCAGCAGGCGCGACTGCGGGACCAGCACGCCCGCGGCGACGTGGAAGGCGGCCGAGCTGAGGTCGCCCGGGATCTCGATGACGTCGTAGCCGAGCTCATCGCAGTTGAGGACGGTCACGTGGCGGCCGTTGCGCCGGACCGTCGCGCCCCCGGCGGCGAGCAGGCGCTCGGTGTGGTCGCGGCTGTGAGCGGGCTCGGTGATCGTCGTCGCGCCGTCGGCGGCCAGCCCGGCGAGCAGGACGCACGACTTGACCTGGGCGCTGGCCACCGGCAGCTCGTGGTGGACCGCGCGCAGGTGGGCGCCGTAGATGGTGAAGGGCGCGAAGCGCCCCTCGCGCGCCTCCACGCGAGCGCCCATGCGCTCCAGCGGCTCGGCGATGCGGTCGACGGGGCGCCGGCGGATCGACTCGTCGCCGTCGAGGATGAACGACCGGTCCTCCTGCGCGGCCAGCCAGCCGGGCAGCAGCCGCAACAGCGTCCCGGCGTTGCCCACGTCGATCGGCATGGACGGCTCGCGGGCCTCGCGCATGCCGCTGCCGCGCACGACGAGCTCGTCGGGGCGCTCCTCGACCAGCGTGCCCAGGGCGCGCACGGCGTTGAGCGTCGAGTTGGTGTCGGCCGCGTCGAGGTAGTTGCGGATGACGACGGGCTCGTCGCCCATCGCGGCGACGATCGCCGCGCGGTGCGACAGCGACTTGTCGGGCGGCGGCGTGATCTCGCCGCGCAGGCGGCTGGCGGGCGCGAAGCGCATCAGAGCTCGCGCACCAGGGCCAGCGCCCGCTCGTAGTCGGCCTCCGGGACCCAGAGCGCGATCTCGCCGCGGGTGAAGTCGGGAGCGGGGGTGAGGCTCATGTCCGAGATGTTGATGCCCGCGCGGCCCAGGGCGAGGGTCAGCTCGGCGACCACGCCGGGGCGATTGGGCACCGGGACGCGCAGCTCGCGCGTCGGACCGGTGTGCAGCGCGGCCTGCTGGAGCGCCTGGCGGCGCTCGCCGGCGGCGGACTGCCAGCGCGCTAGCGCGTCGCGGTCGCCGCGGTCCAGCGCGGAGCGCACCTCCTCCAGGCGCTCGGCGGCGGCATCGAGCTGGTCGCTGAGCGCGTCGCGGTTGGCCAGCAGGATGTCGGGCCACAGGCCCGGGTTGGCCCCGGCGACGCGGGTGGCGTCGCGGAAGCTCGGGCCGATGGCCGGCTCGCCGAGTGCCGCCGCCTGCTCGACGAGGACGTTGGCGAGCACGTGGGGCAGGTGCGAGACGGTGGCCATGAGCCGGTCGTGCAGGCCGGCGTCGATGGTGGCGGGGCGCGCGCCGAGATCGGACACGAAGCGATAGAGGCGGTCGAGCAGGACCCCCGACGTGCGGGGCGTGGGCACCAAGTACCACGTCGCGCCGTCGAACAGGTCCTCGCGGGCGTGCTCGACGCCGCCCAGCTCCGAGCCGGCCAGCGGATGGCCGCCGACGAAGCGCTCGTCCTCGCGCATGGCCACGCGCTTGGCCGAGCCGACGTCCATGACCGCGCAGCCGGCCGGCGCGGCCTCGAGGACCGCGTCGAGCGTCGCGGGCAGGACGCCCAGCGGTGTTGCGACCACGGCGACGTCCGCGCCGTCGACGGCCTGTTCCACCGAGGCGCACGCCTCGTCGAGCACCGCGGCCGCCTCGGGCCGCGGGTCGACGCCGCAGACGCGGGCGCCGGGCCGGCGGCGGGCGGCCAGGGCGACCGACCCGCCGATCAGCCCGACGCCGACGACGGCGACCCTCAGGCGCCGGCTCCGGCGCGGGCGCCTACCACCTTGCCCGCGACGGCCGCCGCCGCCTCGACCCGCGCCGCGTACACGGCGAAGTCGGCGGTGTGGATGGCCTGCGGGCCGTCGCAGATGGCCTCCTCGGGCGCGGGGTGCGTCTCCACGATGATCCCGTCGGCGCCGGCGGCCGCGGCGGCCAGCGACAGCGGGGTGACGAGGTCTCGGCGCCCGGCGGCGTGGCTGGGGTCGACGATGACCGGCAGGTGCGAGAGCTCCTTGAGCACCGGCACCGCGGTGATGTCGAGGGTGAAGCGGTAGGCCCCCTCGAACGTCCGGATGCCGCGCTCGCAGAGCATCACGTTGGGGTTGCCCTCCTTGAGGACGTACTCCGCGCTCATGCACAGCTCCTCGAGGGTGCTCG
>DASXRF010000018.1:0-4177 GCA_036506755.1 Solirubrobacteraceae bacterium
ACGCGCGCGCTCGCCGCGAGCGCGGCGACCTTGCCGAGCGTCCACAGCAGGTGGCGCTCGCCGTCGGTCAGCGGGCGGTCGTCGGCGCGGTCGGAGAGGATCACGCCGGGCCAGCGGCCCGCGGCGACCATCGGCGTGCAGACGAGCCGCGCGTCGCGCAGGAAGCCCATGGCCTCGGGCGGCAGGTGGGCGGTGAAGTTGCCCGTGATCTCGATGACCTGGTCCTCGCGCAGCGCGCGCTCGGCGATCGGCGCGTCGGCGAGCGTCACGTGGACGTCCGCGAAGCGGTCGAGCTCGATGCCGTGGCTGCCGACTGCACGGACGCGGCGTAGCGCCTCGTCGTAGAGGAAGATCACCGCCCGGTCCATGGCCGCGAGCCGGCACGTCGCCTCGCACAGACGCCCGTAGAAGCCGGTGGCCGCCTCGCCGCTGTCGAGCGCGAAGAGCAGGTCGGCGAACGCCTCGAGGGCGTGGACGTCGACGACGCGTCGCTCGGACAGGTGCATGTGCCCACTCTGACACCGCCCGAGCCCGGCGGTCAGCACATCTCGTGAACACTCCCCCCGGTTGGGTGGTTCTGGACGCGCGGCCCTCGACGCGATGCCCGAGATCAGCTTTGCTGACCAGGATTTGGAGCACGCGAGCTTCTACGAGACCGATCCGGACTGCCTCGTCGAGGCGGCGCTCGCGTGCCCGGCCTGCCTGCACGCCGTCGACTGGCGGCCCGCCGGGACGGGCAGCGACGCGGCGGTCGACTGCCGCTGCCGCCACTGCGGGCACGCGCGGACGGTCGCGCTGAGCGGGGCGCAGTCGCTCCGCCTCCTGCTCGCCGAGAGCCTTCCCTACTAAACCTGGATCCAGGCTAAAGTCAGTCGGGATTCGGCAGATATCATGCTCGGGGAGCATGCGCGACGTCTTCTCCTTCCCCGCGACGATCAACGAGAAGGCCGCCCGGGTCGTCGCCGGCGTGGTCGCGGTCACGGCGCTGATCGCGCTCCTGACCGGCGCCTACTGGCTGCTCGTCCCCCTCGCCTACGGGTTCTGGGCCCGCGTCCTGACCGGCCCGACGCTCAGCCCGCTGGGGCGCTTCGCCAGCAGCGTCGCGGCCCCCCGCCTGGGCCCGCCCAAGACGGTCTCGGGGCCGCCCAAGCGCTTCGCGCAGGGCATGGGCGCGGTGATGACCACGGCCGGCGCCGTCGCGGCGCTGGGCTTCGGCGCGCGCGGCGTCGCCGCCGGGCTGCTGGCCGCGATGATCGTCGCGGCGACGCTCGAGTCCGTCTTCGCCTACTGCCTGGGCTGCAAGATCTTCGGGCTGCTCATGCGCGCCGGCGTCGTTCCCGACGAGGTCTGTGCGCAGTGCGCGGACATCTGGAGCCGCCCCGCGCCGCGCGCCTGACGCCCGGTCCGCAAGAATCGCTGACTCCCGAGAGGAGGAGCAGATGGCGGACCCCGTCTACAAGAGCGTCGAGGTCACCGGCACCTCGACGACCACCGTCAACGACGCGATCCAGAACGCGGTCACCAAGGCGGCCGAGACGCTGCGCAACCTCGACTGGTTCGAGGTCGTCGGCGTCCGCGGCAACATCACCGACGGCAAGGTCGACCACTTCCAGGTCACGCTGAAGCTCGGCTTTCGCCTCGAATAAGCGCGCTTTGGGGTAGGGAGCGGATGTGCCGACCGTCTACGTCACCGGGCACCGCAACCCGGACACCGACTCGATCGCGGCGGCGATCGGCTACGCGGAGCTGAAGCGCCGGATCGATCCCCGCAACGACTACGTCGCTGTCCGCTTGGGCGCGGTCAACGACCAGACGCGCTGGGTCCTCGAGCAGAGCGGAGCGCCCGAGCCGGACTTCCTGCCGCATGTCTTCCTGCGCGTGCGCGACGTCATGCGCCATCGCTTCCCGGTGGCCAGCGGCGACGCGCCGGTTCGCGAGGTCGGCCTGATGATGGGCGGCGAGGGGCTCGAGCTCGTGCCGATCGTCGGCGACGACGGCGCGCTCGTCGGCGTGATCACCGAGCGCGCGCTCGCCCGCCGCTACGTGCGCGAGTCCCAGGAGGCCTCCCAGCTCGACGCGCCGACCGCGGTCAGCGCGATCGTCGAGGTGCTCCAGGGCGACCTCGTCGCCGGCGAGGACCAGGACGTCTCCGGGCGCGTGTTCGTGCTCGCCATGGAGGCCCGCTCGCCGACCGCGGTGACCGCCGGCGACGTCGCGGTCGTCGGCGATCGCGCGGACGCGCAACGGCGCGCGATCGAGATCGGCGTCGGGCTGCTGGTGACCAGCAACGGCGCCGTGCCGGGCGACGACGTGCTCGCGCTGGCCCGCGAGCGCGGGACGCCGGTCGTCGTCTCGCCGCTCGACAGCTACGTGACCAGCCGCATGATCACCCTGAGCGCCCCGTGCCGCGCGCTGAGCGAGGGCGACCCGCTGACGGTCCGCGCCGACGACCTCGTCACCGACGTATCCGACGAGGTCAAGGACGTCCACTACCGCGCCGCCGTCGCGGTCGACGGGGACCGCCGCCCGATCGGGCTCGTCACGCGCGCCGACCTCGTGCGCCCGCAGCCGCGCCGCGTCCTGCTCGTCGACCACGCCGAGGCGGCCCAGAGCGTGCCGGGCGTCGAGCACGCCGAGATCGTCGAGATCCTCGACCACCACCACATCGGCTCGATCGAGACCAAGCTGCCGGTCATGGCCACCTTCGACCCCGTCGGCTCGACGGCCACGCTGGTCATCGAGCGCTTCCGCCACAACGGCATGGAGCCGAGCCGCTCCACGGCGACGATGCTGCTCGGCGGGATCCTGTCGGACACCGTGATCCTCAACTCGCCGACGACGACCGAGCGCGACCGAGCCGCCATCGAGTACCTCGAGCGCGTGCTCGCCGCCGACGCCACCGAGTTCGGACGCGAGATGTTCGAGCGCACCTCCAACGTCTCCGAGCTCTCGGCGCAGCAGATCGTCGCCCGCGACCTCAAGGAGTACGACCTCGGCGGCGGGCGCACGATGTCGATCGCCCAGATCGAGACCGTGGGCAACGCGCTCGTCGACCGCAAGGACGAGTTGCTCGCGGCCCTGCACGCCCAGCGCGAGAAGCACGACTACGCGCTGTCGGCGCTGATGGTGACCGACATCCTGGCCAAGGGCACCAACCTGCTGACCGCCGGCGAGACGGCCGCCGCGGAGCGCGCGTTCGGCGCGCACGTCGACGGCGGCGCGATCGACCTGCCCGGGGTGATGAGCCGCAAGAAGCAGGTGGCGCCCCGGTTATTGGCCGCGATGGCCGGGTGAGCTAGAGTCCGTTGTCCACCGGCGCCCACCGGCGGAGAGAGCACAGCGGGCATGGAAAGCCATCAGCTCCTCAACGTGCGCGAGCAGGCGCTCGACGATGGGCTCCTGCTGATCGACGTGCGTGGCGAGGTGGACCTGTTCTCCGTCGAGCAGCTGCGCACGGTGTTCGTGGAGGCCGAGCAGGCCGGCCATCTGCACCTCGTCGTCGACCTGAGCGCGGTGAACACGATCGACTCGACGGGCCTGGCCGCGCTGGTCGGCGCGCACCGGCGGTTGCTGCGGCAGGGCGGCGAGATGGTCGTGGTCATCTCCAGCGCGCGCGTCTGGTCGAAGTTCTCGATGACCGGGCTGGACAACGTCTTCGCCGTCGCGACGACGCGCGAGGAAGCGCTCACGCGCGTCCACTGACGAGGACGACGACCTCGAGCGTGCGCGGCCCGTGCACGCCCTCGACGCGGCGCAGCTCGATGTCCGACGTCGCCGACGGGCCCGAGATGAGCGTGATCGGCCGCCCGGCGCGCGCGGCGGGCGCGAGCGCGTCGATCGCCTCGGGAACGCTCGCCACGATGCGCGTGGCCTCGACGACGCAGACGTGGAGGTCGGGCACGAGCGTGATCGCGCGGCGCCCCTGTCCCGGGCCGGCGTCGAGCGCGATGGTGCCCGTCTCGGCGATCGCGACCGCGCAGCCGGTGAGCACGCCGTCGACCGCGTCGAGGTCGGCGACGCCGAGCCCCTCGTCGGCAACGAGCTCGAGCGCGTCGGGGCGCCACGCGGCGGGCAGGTCCGCAGGCACGACGAGCCGCTGGGCCTCATGGCGCGCGCACGCGGCGGCGACCCCGCCGGCGGCCGCGCCGGCGGGAGCGCGCGAGACCGTCGCGCGGTA
>DASXRF010000019.1:0-5332 GCA_036506755.1 Solirubrobacteraceae bacterium
GGCCTCGGCCACCGTGGTCATGCCCAGGCCGTTGGCCAGGGCGAGCACGGCGCCGACGATCGCCGCGGCCTGCGGGTCGTCGGGCGTCGCGGCCAGGAACGAGCGGTCGACCTTGAGCATGTCGACCGGCAGGTCCCGCAGGCGCGCCAGCGAGGAGTGGCCCGCGCCGAAGTCGTCGATGGCCAGCGTGAAGCCGGCCTCGTGCAGGTGGCGCAGCTGGGGCTCGACGCGGGCGTGCTCGGCCATCGCCGTCGACTCGGTGACCTCGACGCAGAAGCTCGAGGCCTCCAGTCCGTGCGAGGAGACGCACTCGGCGATGCGCTCGGCGACGCCGCCGCCGCGCAGCTGGCGCGGAGAGAGATTGAACGAGAGGCGCGCCGGGAGCAGGCCGCGCTCGCTCCACTCGGCCGCGTGCCGGCACAGGCGCTCGAGCACCCAGTCGCCCAGCGCGTCGATCAGCCCGGTCTCCTCGGCCACCGGCACGAACACGCCGGGCGGGATCAGGCCCTCGGCCGGGTCGTTCCAGCGCAGCAGCGCCTCGGCGGCGACGAGCTCGCCGGTGTCGACGGTGAACACCGGCTGGAAGTGCAGCTCGAGCTCGTCGCGGGCCAGCGCGCGGCGAAGGCGCGTGGTCATCGACAGGCGGGCGCGCGCGTCGCCGCCGTCGGGCTCCGGGAAGGCGTAGTTGCCGCGCCCCGCCCGCTTGGCGCGGTACATCGCGCCGTCGGCCGCCTTGAGCAGGCCCTCGGCGTCGTGGGCGTCGCGCGGATAGAGGGCGACGCCGATGCTCGCCCCCAGCTGGAACTCGGCGCCGGCGACGTGGAAGGGCTCGCCGAGCGCCTCGAGGATCCGGGCGCTGGCCTTCACCGCGACCTCCTGCGGGTCGCGGTCGCGGTCGAGGTCGCCGAGCAGCAGCAGGAACTCGTCGCCGCCCTGGCGGGCGAGCAGGTCGCTGGCGCGCGTCGTCATGGCCAGGCGCTCGGCGGCCTCGCGCAGGACGTCGTCGCCGGCGGCGTGGCCGAGCGAGTCGTTGACCAGCTTGAAGTCGTCGAGGTCGACGTAGATGAGGCCGACCGAGCAGCCGTTGCGGCGCGAGCGCGCGAGCGCCTTTGACAAGTGTTCCTCGAGCAGCGCGCGGTTGGCCAGGCCGGTCAGCCCGTCGTGGTAGGCCAGGTAGGAGACCTGGCGCTCGGCCTCGCGGCGCTCGGTGATGTCGATCGCCGAGCTGAGCGTGCCGCTCACGCGGCCGTGCTCGTCATGGAGGATCGTGTGGTTCCACGACAGCGTCCGCAGGTCGCCGCCGCGGGTGACGACGTCGGCCTCGGGCGTGCTCTCGCCCGGGGGGACGTCGCCGGCGATGAAGCGGTCGAAGTAGGCGCGCCGCTCGCCGAGCTCCTCGGCCGGGACGCAGGTCGCGAACCAGTCGCGGCCCACGAGCTCGCCCTCGTCGTAGCCGAGCAGTTCGTGGCCGGCGTGGTTGAGGACCTGCACGTCGCCGGCGGGATCGAGCACGAGGATCACGGTGCCCGCGAGGTCGAGGTAGCGCTGGGCACGGTCGCGCTCCTCGCGCAGGCGGCGCTCGGAGCGCTTGCGCTCGGTGACGTCGCTGAGCGAGTAGACCAGGCCGTGGGGCCGCTCGTCGCCCGTGCGGCGCAGCGGATGGCAGTTGGCCGACACCCACCGCTCGCCCTCCTCGTCGACGAAGCGCATGAGCACGCCCCGGCGCTCGAGGCCGTCCTGGAGCGCGTTCAGCGCCGGGCTCGTGCGCGCGTTGACGCGGCGGCCGTCCTCGAAGAAGACCTGCGCGTCGCCCAGGTAGGGCGGCCGGCGCCCGACGATCGCCCGGGCCGGCAGGCCGAGGATGCGGCAGGCGCTGGCGTTGGCGGACAGCGCGACGCCCTCGGCGTCGAGCACGACCACGCCCTCCTCGAGCGCGGCCACCACTGCGCGGTTGAGCTCGGCAGGGCCGCGCAGGGGCGCCGCCGCGGCGCCGCGCCGGCCCCGCGTCCTCTGCTGCTCCACGTCGAGGATGTCGTCCCGCACGTCCACGGGCGGCATATCGACCGTCCGGCCAGCTCCTGTAGGGGCGGCCACCGGGGCTACGTACACTGTCCGCCGATGGCCTCGGAACGCCAGATCCACGTTGGTTCCGTGCCGGTCGGCGGCGGCGCGCCGGTCGCGGTCCAGACGATGACCAAGACCGAGACCGCCAACCTCGCGGCCACGATGGACCAGATCCGCCGCGTGGCCGACGCCGGCGCGGACATCGTGCGCTGCGCGGTGCCCCGCGACCGCGACGTCGACGCGCTGCGGACGATCGTGCGGGAGTCGCCGATCCCGATCATCGCCGACATCCACTTCAACCACACGCTCGCCCTCAAGGCCCTCGAGGCCGGCGCGCACTGCGTGCGGATCAATCCCGGCAACATCGGGGGGCCCGACAAGGTGGCGCAGGTCGTCGACCGCGCCAAGGCGCTCGGGACCCCGCTGCGCGTCGGCGTCAACTCCGGCTCGCTCCCCGAGCACCTGCGCCAGCTCGAGTACGACGACCCCATCGAGGCTCTCGTCAGCGCCGCCGCCGAGATGGTCGAGCTCATGGAGCGCCTGGACTTCGACAACTTCAAGGTGTCGATGAAGTCGACCTCCGTGCCCAACACGATCGCCTCCAACCGCCGGCTGGCCGAGCGGATCCCGTACCCGCTGCATCTCGGCGTGACCGAGGCCGGCACGAAGTGGTCGGGGTCGCTGAAGAGCGCGGTGGGGCTCGGCACGCTGCTAGCCGACGGGATCGGCGACACGATCCGCATCTCGCTGTCGACCTTCCACGCCGAGGAAGAGGTCAAGGTCGCCTGGGAGATCCTCAAGGCGCTCAAGCTGCGCCAGCGCGGCCCGGTCCTGATCGCCTGCCCGACGTGCGGGCGCCTGCAGTTCGACATGGACACGGTCGTCGCCGAGATCGAGCGCCGCCTGGAGGCCTACGAGGACCCGATCGAGGTCTCGGTGCTCGGCTGCGCGGTCAACGGCATCGGCGAGGCGCGGCACGCCGACTTCGGCATCACCGGCGCCAAGGACAGCGCGATGATCTTCTCGCGCGGCGAGCCCCTGAAGAAGGTGCGCACCGAGGAGCTCGTCGACGAGCTCTTCGCGGAGATCGACCGCTACTACGCGGCCGGCAAGCGGGTCGTGGTCGACGAGGCCGACGCCGCCGAGGCGCGCGAGTGGCTGGCGGAGAACGAGGACGCGACGGCGATGACGCCCGAGCGGATCGCCGCGCTGGAGCGCGAGGCCGCGGAGCGCGAGGCCGCCTCGCCGGTCGCGGGCCGGCGCTTCAGCCGGGCGTAGCGACGCGGGCCGCCGCGGCGCGGAGGCCGGGACCGCGTGGTGCCGGGGTGTGGCGATCCGCCACCTTTGGGCGCCCGTTTGAGCCTTCCCAGAGGCGAACCTCTGTGGCATGCATTTCTCCCTCAGAACCTCCCTCGTCGCCGCGGGGGCGGCGGTGGCGGCGCTTGGCGGCGCCGCGCCCGCCCCGGCGGCGACCGTGTTGACCAGCGAGCCGCAGCCGACGCTCGTCGCCGCCTGGAACGGCACCGTCATGTGGTCGCAGTTCGACGCGGCCACCGGCGACTACCGGCTCGTCAAGTCCGTCGACGGCGGCGCGCCGTCGCCCGTCGGCATCCCCGAGCGGCCGGCGCCGTTCGACGTCGACCTGGGCACGAACCGCTCCGGCTCCACCTACGCGGTCTACAGCCGCGACGGCGACCTGTATCGCCTGAGCGTGGCCAGCGGGATCGAGACGAAGCTCGCCAGGCTCAGCTCGCCCCGGCTCGCCGAGCGCGACCCGACGATCCAGCGCGGCCAGATCGCGTTCGTCCGGCGCAACGGTCGGTTCGACGAGCTGCGCGTCGGCGGCACGACGCGCGCGGCGAAGGCCACGCGGCTCGTGGCCCGCAAGCCCTCGATCGTCGGCGCCGAGCTCGGCGTGGGCGTCGTGGCCTACGTCGAGCAGGCGGGGCCGCTGCGCCTCGTGCACGTCGTGCGGCTGCGCGACGGCGCCGACCGCGTCGTGTATCGCGCGAAGTCGGGTGGCGCCAACTACGCCGACGTCACGCGGCCGTCGTACGACGCCGAGGGCGGCGCATTCGTCTGGGCGCGCACGAACGCCGGCTCCGGCACCGGCAACCGGCTCGTGCGCTACGAGCTCGCGAGCGGCCGCTTCACGTACGGCGCCGGGTCGCCGCGGTGGAACTCGACGGCCTGGGCGGGTGATGAGCTGGGCGCGGTGACGGCGTCGTCGCTGACGGGCGACCTGGATGCCGGCACGTGCGACGAGGCCGGGCGGCATTACTGCGAGGTTGCGATGACCGGGCCGGTGGAGTTCTCGCTGCGGCCGTAGCTCCGCTCGGACGTGGTCTCGGGGGCGCGTCCTGGTCCGATTGCGCCGAGGGGAAGGTCGGCGGCCTGTCCGTGTGTCCGCTCGTGTCGGGCGCGTTCCACGGCGCCTCCCTGGGAGGGCGCGGCGCTGGGTGTCGCACGAAACGGGTCACAATGCGCCGTTTCGTGCGACACCAGGCCGCGCTGGCGCGTTCGCGCTCGCCTGTGCGGCGCGGGCGCGGACCACGATCCGCTTCCCCTCGGTGACCCAGACCCGGTTGCGACCCGACGCGGCGAACGAGCGGAGCGCCGCCGCCTACCCCACCAGCCCCGCGCAAACCCACGCTGACGCCCCCCGCCCGCCCGCCCAGAGCTTCGCGGCGACCCGATCCTGCTCGGCCTTCGGGGCCAGGTACGCGGCCGGGCCGTGCCCCCCGGCGTTGCGCCAGGTCTCCGGGAGGATCTGGTAGTAGCCCGACGCGCCCGCGCTGTTGGGCGGCAGGTTCTGGCCGCCGGACTCGCAGTTGACGACGTCGCCCGGGATCGCCCACGGGCCGCCGGACACGCTGCGGGCCCGCGCCGCCTGGGCGGCGAGCTCGCGCTCGACGGCGGCCAGGCGGCTCTCGACGCGCTGCCGGTTGGCGCGGGTGACGCGCAGAGCCTCGGCGCGGGCCGCGCGGACGCGGACGAGCGTGGCGCGGCGGGTCCTCACCGCGGAGCTCATGTTGGCCAGCGCCTTCGCGCGGGCGTGCAGTGCGATGACCGCCTCGCGCTGACGCCGCTCGTCGATGGCCAGCCGCCGCGTCTGGACGGCGGCGTCCGCGCGCGCCGCGCGCACGATCTGCAGGATCCGCCGGTCCTGGCGCTCGAGGTCGTGCAGGTAGCGCGCGCGCTCGAGCAGGTCGGACAGGCTCGCCGCGGTAACAACGACGGTGGTCAGATCGGCCTGCGGCGACTTGTA
>DASXRF010000020.1:0-3589 GCA_036506755.1 Solirubrobacteraceae bacterium
GCCACGTCCGCTGCGCTGGCTCTGGCACCCCTACCTGCCGCTCGGCAAGGTCTCCGTCCTCGCCGGACCCCCAGGCCAGGGGAAGTCGCAGCTCGCGCTGTGGCTTGCCTCGCTCGTCACCACCGGCGGACTGATCGACGACGTCACCGAACCCGCCGACGTGGTGATCATCAGCGCCGAGGACGACCCCAACGACACCATCATGCCCAGGTTGATCGCGCTGCACGCCGACTTCGAGCGCGTGCTCATCCTGAGCGTCAAGGACTGCGAGACCGACGGGTCGCTGATCGACGCGGCGCTCGCGCTCCCGACCGACGGGCCGAAGCTCGTGGCGACCTTGAAGAGCCGCAACGTGCGCCTGATCGTGCTCGACCCCGTCTCCGCGTTCCTGGACGCCGCCATCGACAGTTACAAGAACGCGTCGGTGCGGCGCGCGCTGCAGCCGCTCAAGACGGTCGCCGAGGCCACCAACGCCGCGGTCCTGTCGGTGACGCACGTCACCAAGGGCGTCAACGCCGGCGAGCCGCTCGACAAGGTCATCGACTCCGTCGCGTTCACGGCCATGAGCCGGTCGACGCTGATCATGGGACCGGACCCCGACGACGACGAGGGGACCCGCGGCGCGTCGAAGGTGCTCGCCATCGCGAAGTCCAACCTCGCGCCGCCCGGCGACCACGCGCAGCGCTTCGAGCTGCGTTCGACCTCGGTGCCGACCGAGCTCGGCCCGGCGGCGACCTCGTTCATCACGCAGCTCGGTGCCGCCCCGGACGTGCACGCCGGCGACATTCTGATGCCACCGGACGAGCGGTCGGCGCTCGCCGACGCGGTCGACTGGCTGCGCCAGGAGCTCGCCGCTGGTTGGCGGCCGGTGCAGGATGTGCGCAAGGCCGCCGACGCGCACGGGCACGCGTGGGTGACGATCAAGCGCGCCCGGCAGGTGGCCTGTGGGCGCCCCGAGAAGGAGCACGGCGGCAAGGGTCGTTGGTGGATGGGTTTGCGTGGTACCCGCCCGGAGTGGGCGGACGATGATCCCCTTGGTCCCCTTGATCCACAAGAAGGGGATCACCACGCACGGGGGCCGAATCTTGGTCTCCTTGATCCCCTTACCCAAGATCAAGGCCAAGGGGACCAAGGGGGTCAAGAAGACCAACGGGAAGGGGACCAAGAAGACCAAGGGACAACCCCCACGCGGGATGATCCCCTTGGTCTGAACGGTCACCACGCCGAGGAAGCGGAACGGGTCGCCGCCGACGCGCGCCGGCTGCGCGACCGCATCACCGGCGACCGCGACTGGGACGAGGACGAGGCCTCATGAAGCCGCGTCGCACGGTCGTGTCGAACACCGTCTTCGCGCTGCAGGGCGCCACCGAGGACTCCGATCTCTGGGCGCGCGTCTACGCGCCCGGCGAGGTCGAGGACGGCGAGGTCGTCGTCGGCTCGGTCTGGGAGCTCACCGACGACGAGCGCGCCGCAATCGCGGACGGCGCGAACGTCGAGCTGCTCGTGTGGGGCGGCCAGCCGCCCGTCGCGCTGCGCCTCAGCAACTACCGGCTCGGCAAGCCGCCCGCGCCCGAGGAGGACACGTGACCCGCGAGAAGGCGATCCAGGCGATGGACCTGCTCAACCAGCGCGGCTACTCGGCAACCCTCCATGCCAGCGTCCACCCCAACTACTCGCCCGAGCGGACGTACAGCATCGGCGTCGCCGAGATCGGGATCGACAAGGTCGACGTCAGGGCGCTGCTCGAGCTCGCCGACGAGCTCGACCTCGACCTCGGCTTCTCGCCCGTGCGCGGCATGGGCACGTTCACGCTCGGCGAGCCGGACCGCCGGCCCGAGGTCGTGCGCACGCAGAGGAAGCATCCGCGATGACGCAGACCTCGCTCTTGCCGGCGCACTGCCGCAGCTGTGGCAGCCCCGTGATCTGGTCGATCGTCGCGCGCTCCGGACGGCGCATCCCGCTCGACCCCGCCCCGGCGCAGCCACGCGCGACGCACGTCGCCCACAACCCCGAGACCGGCCGCTGCCGGATCCTCACCAACGACGACCTCCAGTACGTCGACGGGTGGGTCCGCAACGGCGTCACGGTGCACCGAGCCCATTTTGGGACGTGCCCGCAGCAGGCGCGTTGGAGCGCGACGACCGGGGAGCCGGCGTGAGCCCGACCGGGACAGTCCCGTGCCCGCAGTGCGGCGAGAGCCTGCCGCCCTCGGTGGTCGCGTCGCACCGCTGTCGCCCGCTGCCGGGAGTCGTCCTCGACGGGGATTCGGGCTACGCCTGGCCGAGCTGGCGTGAGGCGCTCGCGGACGCCTTCGGCGGCGTGGATCGCGCCTACGAGCGGCGCCGGCAGGTCGTGCAGGCCGCCTACGACGCCGGGCTCACTTTCCGCCAGATCGGCAACGCGGTGGGTGTGAGCGCGGCGACCGTCCACAGGATCATCGGCAAGCAGCGAGGCAAGTCCGACGACCTGCTTGACGCGCCCGCCTTCCAGCGCGAACAGGAGGAGTCGGAGTGACGGTCCTCGACCTGTTCGCCGGACCCGGCGGCTGGGACCTCGCCGCGCGGCGCCTCGGCCTCGACCCCGTCGGCCTCGAGCTCGACGACCACGCCTGCGCCACACGCCGCGCCGCCGGGCTGCGCACGATGCAGTGCGACGTCGCCGCCGTCGACCTCGACTCCGGCTGGGTCGGCTTGCGCCTGGCCGGCCTGATCGCCTCGCCCCCGTGCCAGGCGTTCAGCATGGCGGGCAGCGGCGCCGGGCGCGCCGCGCTCGACGCCTATCTCGACGCGGTCGCCCGCACCGCCGCTGGCGCGCCGCCGTCGCGCGACGAGCTCGACGAGGCGTGCCACGACGACCGCGCGCACCTCGTCCTCGAGCCGCTGCGCTGGGCGCTGGCGCTGCGCCCGCGCTGGGTCGCCCTCGAGCAGGTCGAGCCCGTGCTGCCGATTTGGGAGGCGACCGCCGACGCGCTGCGCGCCGCCGGGTACGGCGCCTGGACCGGCGTGCTGTCCGCGGAGCGCTACGGCGTCCCGCAGACGCGCAGGCGGGCGATCCTGCTCGCGTCGCTCGACAGGGCCGTAGGCGAGCCCGCAGCGACGCACCAGCGCTACGTCGCGCCGCGCCGTCGCGACGAGGCGACCGAGTCGCTCTTCGAGCCGCCCGAGCCCGAGCGCATCGTCGCGCCCGAGGACCGCGACCTCCTGCCCTGGGTCAGCATGGCCGAGGCGCTCGGCTGGGGCATGATCGCCCGCCCGGGGCTCACGTTCGCAGCCGGGACGAAGAGCGGCGGCGCGAGCTCGGACGGCACGGGCGGCACCGGCGCACGCCGCATCCTCGAGGGCGAGCGCGCCGCAGGCCGGTGGGCCGACGTCGAGCTCGTCAACGGCGACCTCGACCACGCGGCGCGCCGCCGCGCCGACGAGCCGGCGCCGACGATCAAGAACGGCGACCTCAGCGGCCGACGCTGGGTGCTGCGCGTCAACGGGCAGCCGAACGCCGCGGTCCGCGGCGCCGACGAGCCCGCGCCCACGATCACGACCGGCGGGCACGACCTCGCGAACCGGATCTGGCTGCGCGCTGGCACCAACCC
>DASXRF010000021.1:0-15540 GCA_036506755.1 Solirubrobacteraceae bacterium
CGATCCCGAGCGCGGCGCGCTGCTGCAGCGCGTCCAGGAGCGCGGCACGGCGATCGAGACCAAGCTGCTCTTCTTCGGCCTCGAGTGGGCGGCCCTCGACGACGACAAGGCCGAGGAGCTGCTGGCCGCCGACGGGCTCGACTTCGCGCGCCACCACCTGCGCATGGAGCGCCGCTACCGCCCCTACCTGCTCTCCGAGCCCGAGGAGAAGATCCTCGCCGAGAAGCAGGTCACGGCCCGCGCGGCGTGGGCGCGGCTTTTCGCCGAGCACGTCTCGGCCATCGAGGTCGGCCAGGCGCGCGAGCCGCTCGACGTCGCGCTGGCGCGGCTGTCGGCGGCTGATCGCGCCGTTCGCGAGCAGACCGCCCGCGACGTCACCGAGGCCCTGACCCCCGGCCTGCGCACCCGCGCGTTCATCTTCAACACGCTGCTGGCCGACAAGGCGACCGACGACCGCCTGCGCCGCTTCCCGACGTGGATCTCCAGCCGCAACCTGGCCAACGAGGTCTCCGACGAGTCGGTCGAGGCACTGGTCGGCGCCGTGCAGGAGCGCTACGCGGCGATCCCGCAGCGCTGGTACCGGCTCAAGGCGGAGATGCTCGGCCTGCCCCGGCTGGCCGACTTCGACCGCGCGGCGGCGGTGACGAGCGACGAGCCCGTCTTCCACTGGGGCGAGGCGCGCGACCTCGTCCTCGACGCCTTCGCGAGCTTCAGCCCCGAGCTCGAGCGCGTTGCGCGGCGCTTCTTCGACGAGCGCTGGATCGACGCGCCGGTGCGCCCCGGCAAGCGCGGCGGCGCGTTCGCCACGACCGGCGTCCCGAGCGTCCATCCCTACGTGATGCTCAACTTCACCGCCAAGCGCCGGGACGTCCTGACGCTCGCCCACGAGCTCGGCCACGGCCTGCACTTCGCGCTGGCCGCCCCGCAGGGGATCCTCCAGCAGCACACGCCGCTGACCGTGGCGGAGACCGCGAGCGTGTTCGGCGAGGCGATCGTCTTCGGGCGCCTGCTCGAGCAGGCCGAGACGCCGGACTCGCGCCTCGCGCTGCTCGCCGAGGCGATCGAGGGCGCCATCGCCACGGTCTTTCGCCAGACCGCGATGAACCGCTTCGAGGACGCCGTCCACACGACGCGCCGGACCGAGGGCGAGCTGAGCGTCGAGCGCTTCGGCGAGCTGTGGTCGCGCACCCAGGAGGACCTCTTCGGTGACGCCATGGAGGTGACCGAGGGCTACCGCAGCTGGTGGAGCTACATCCCCCACTTCGTCAACACGCCCGGCTACGTCTACGCCTACGCCTACGGCCAGCTGCTCGCGCTGAGCGTCTACCGCCGCTACGTCGAGGAGGGCGAGTCCTTCGTCCCGCGCTACCTCGAGATGCTCGCCGCCGGCGGCTCGATGCTGCCCGAGGACCTCGCCCACATCGTCGGCGTCGACCTCGCCGATCCCGGCTTCTGGTCGGCGGGGCTCGACCTCGTCGCCGAGCAGCTCGACGAGGCCGAGACCGCGGCGCGCGAGGCGGGGCGGATCGAGTAGACCTAGGAGGGGACCGCTTCGAGCAGCGGGACGACAATGGCGGCGACGTCCCGCCCGCGAACCGTCGCGGCTTCCTCCCCGCGACGACCCGCGGCGGCGATGCGCGCCAGGAGGTTCGCGTGCTGGCGCAGGAAGAACCGGGCCTCCGGCGTGGTCGCCTCCTCGGCGGCCTCGCGCGCCGCCTGCGCCGCCTGGTCGGCGATGTCCTGACGCGACGACTCGCTCATGGCGCGACCGTACGCCCGGCGGTTCAAGGCCGGCTAACGCGCGTCAAGGGTCGTTGACCGCGCGTCGGGCGCGGCGACGCCCAGCGATCCGAACGATCGTCCAACCGAACTCCGGTTCATCGACGCACCTGCCGATGAACAGAGACAGACCTGCTTCTGGTGGGTGAGCAGACCCCGACCGGCCCCGCGGGCCGGCGCTCGCCCCTGCCCTCGTACATCCGTCCAGAGGGCACTCAGCTTCGCGGGCCGTTGGCCGATCCGCCGGGCCAACAGCTTCCCCGTCTTGCCTGGGCGCCGCTGTCGCCCCGGAGGTCTGCCCCACATGCTCTCGTCCCTGAGCCGGCTCGCCCGGCGCCCCCTCGCCGCGATCGTCCTCCTGCCGGCCGTCCTCGTCGTCGCCCCGGCGGCGCACGCGGCGGTCGCCCCCGCGCTCGGCGCGGCGGCGGCCGAGCACCCGGGCCGCCGTGTCGAGGTGATCGTCCAGGTGCGGCCGGGCGCTCAGGCGGACGCGCTGGTGCGGCGCGGCGGCGGGCGCGTCACGCGGCGCCTGCCGCTGATCGGCGGGCTCGTGGCCCGGATGCGCGCGAGCGCTGCGGCCGCCCTCGCGCGGCGGCCGGAGATCCGCGCGGTCAGCCTCAACGCGCCCGTCGAGTCGACCGGCACCGTCGACCCGGCCGCCCTGCGCACCTCCTACAACCAGTCGATCCGCTCCGACCGCTCCTGGGGCTTCGGCGCGACCGGCAAGGGCGTGGGCGTCGCGGTGATCGACACGGGGATCGCCGGCCAGCTGCCGGACTTCCGCGTCTCGCAGGCCGACACGCGCTCGCGCGTGGTGGCGAGCGCCGTGGTCAACCCGGCCGCCCGCGACGCCACGGACACCTTCGGCCACGGCACGCACGTCGCCGGCCTGATCGCGGGCAACGGGACCAATCGCGACCCCGACGACCCGCTCTCCGGCCGCTACGCGGGCGTCGCGCCGGACGCCAACCTGATCGCGATCAAGGCCGACGACGGGCAGGGGCGCACGACGCTCGCGGACATCATCGCCGGCCTGCAGTTCGCGGTCGACTTCAAGTCCACGTACAACATCCGCGTCGTCAACCTCTCGCTGCGCTCCTCGGTGGCCGAGTCGTACCGCACCGACCCCCTCGACGCCGCAGTCGAACAGGCCTGGTACGCGGGCATCGTCGTGGTCGCCGCGGCCGGCAACGGGGGGACGGCCTCCGACGCGGTGAGCTACGCCCCCGCCAACGACCCGCACGTCATCACGGCCGGCGCCGTCGACGACATGGGCACCAAGGACATCAGCGACGACCGCCTGGCCTCCTGGTCGGGCCGCGGAACGACCCAGGACGGCTTCGCCAAGCCCGACGTCGTCGCCCCGGGCGCGCAGCTCGTCTCGACCCTCGCGCCGTCGTCGTACTACGCGTCGGCCTGCCCGGCGTGCGTCGTCGACGGCGGCTACCTGCGCATCGGCGGCACGTCGATGGCGGCGGCGGTCGTCTCCGGCGAGGTCGCCGACCTGCTCCAGCTGTTCCCGGACTTCCGGCCCGACCAGGTCAAGGCGACGGTGGTCAAGCGCACGCGGGCGGTCATGAGCCCGACGTCGAGCGGCCTCGTCGACGCCGGCGGCGAGCCGGCGGCGGCGACGTCGGTGACCGACACCGTGGTCGGCGCCGAGGCCGCGGCCGACAAGGCCGAGCTCAATCCGACGAGCGTGAGCGCGACCGCCCCGCCGCCCAGCACCTGGCTCGACCCGACGACGCTGGCCATCGACTACCAGCGGGTGAGCTGGAGCCGGATCAGCTGGAGCGACGCGCCTGACGCGCTGCGGCCGGCGTGGAGCCGCGTCAGCTGGTCGGTGGCCGAGTGGAGCCGCGTCAGCTGGTCGGCCACCCCGGACAGCTGCACGGACTTCCAGCGCGCCGACTGGACGCGCGTGAGCTGGTCGGACACCGACGTCGGGTGGGCGCGCGACGAGTGCGTCGCCATGGACCCCACGGCCGCGTGGGCGTCGACCTCCTCGGCGGAGTTCAGCCGCGTGTCCTGGTCGACGAGCTTCGAGCGCTAGGGAGGCGCCGATGAAGCTCCACGGACCGGCCTTCCGCGAGCTGCCCCTGGCCGCCCGCGCGCTCATCGCCGTCGCCGTGGCCGCGGCGGGCGCGGCGGCGGGCGCGGCCACGCGGCCACTCGACGTCGCGCTGCTCGCCGTCACGGCGGCGCTGTGCCTCGCCGCCGCCTTCTTCGAGGCCGACAGCCCGGGCAGCTCGTCGCTGCACCCCGGTCTGGCCTTCGTGTTCTGGGCCGCGGTGCTGCTGCCGGGCGCGGCGCTGCCGCTGCTTGCGGCGCTGTGCTTCGTGCCGAGCGCCTTGCGCGGGCGCGCGCGCTGGTACGTGCCGGTCTTCCACGCGGCGGCCTGCGTGCTCGCCGGCCTGGCCGCGCATCCGCTCGCGGCGCTGGGTGGCGACCGCGGCGCGCCGCGCGTGGCGGCCCTCGCGGGCGCCGCGGCCGTGTTCGTCCTGGTGGTCGACGCGCTGCTCGTCGCGCTGCGGCGGGCGGGGCGGGGCCGGACGCCGGGCGCGGCCGTGCGCGACGCGGCGGCCAACCTCCCGCTCGACCTCGCCCTCGTCTCCACCGGCGCCGCGCTCGCGGTGCTGTGGTCGGCCGACCCGTGGCTGTCGGCGATCCTCGCCGGCCCGATCGCGCTCGTGTCGCGGGCGCTCCTCGTGCCCGGGCTGCGCCACAAGTCCCGGACCGACTCGAAGACCGGCCTGTTCAACTTCGAGCACCTGCGCGCGACGCTGGACGACGCCCTGCGCGCGGCCGAGCGGCGCGGTGAGCCCGTCGCGGTCGTCATGGTCGATCTCGACCACCTGCGCGCGATCAACAACCGCTTCGGTCACCTCGCCGGCGACGAGGCGATCCTGCGCGTCGCCCGGGTGCTCGGGGCGGCGGCCGACGACCGCGGCCACGCGGCGCGCTTCGGCGGCGAGGAGTTCTGCCTGCTGCTACCGGGGCACTCGGCAGCAGCCGCCGAGGCGCTCGTCGACGCCGCCCGCCTGAGCGTCCAGTCCCTGAGCTGGGAGGACGCCGGCGAGCAGATGCGCTGCACGTTCAGCGCCGGCGTGGCGGCCTTCCCGCAGGACGGCGCATCGTCGACCGAGCTGCTCGCCGCCGCCGATCGCGCGCTGTACGACGCCAAGTCCGGCGGGCGCAACCGCGTGCGGCTCGCCCTCCCGCCCGAGGCGCTCGAGGACGTCGACCTGGCCGCCGCGATCGAGCACGGCCCGCCGGCCGCCGAGGCGCCGAGCGCGCCCGCGCCGCCCCCGGCCGCCGACGAGCCGGAGCCGGCCGAGGCCGGCGCGGCGGAGCTCACGGAGCGCGGCCGGCCGGCGTTCATCCCGGGCTTCGTCGGCGCGCTGCTCGCCGCCGTCGTCGCGGTCGTCGTCCTGACCGGCGCGCCGGGCGAGCTGCACTCGCCGCTGCTGCTGGCGGTGCTCGTCGCCGCGGTGGTCGCGCTCGACGTCGTGCGCATCGACCTGTTCGAGGGCCTCAACCTCTCCGCCGCGTCGGTGCCCACGCTCACGCTCGCCTGCCTGTTCGGCCCGGTCGGGCCGATCACCGCCGAGGTGGCGATCGCCGTCGTCCGCTGCGTTCGCCGCGAGCCGCGCCTGCGCTGGTCGTTCGACCTCGGGGCGCTCGGGCTCGCCGGGTCGGCCGCCGCGGGCGTCTTCGCCGTCCTCCCGGGCGACGCGCCGCTGCCCGCGATCTTCGCCGGCCTGCCGGCCGCCCTGGCCTACTACGCGGTCAACGTGACGCTCATGGCCGTCGTCGTCTCGCTGGCCGAGGGCGCGCGGCCGCTGCACGTCTGGCGCGAGAGCATGGCCTGGCTGTGGGCGCACTACCTGCTCTACGGCGCGCTGGGCGCGGGGCTGGCCGTCGTCGCCCGGGAGATGGGCATCGTCGCCGTCGCGCCCTTCGCGCTGCCCGTCGTCGCCCTCTGGCTCGGCCAGCGCCAGTACGTCAGCCGCGAGCGCGCGAGCGTCGTGCGGCTGCGGCGCAGCCACGACGCACTGGAGAACGCCAACGAGCGCCTCCAGCGCCTCGTCGACGAGAAGCGCGAGCTCCTGGCCCGCGTGCACGGCTCGTACCTGTCGACGATCACCTCGCTGGCGCGCACGATCGAGGCCAAGGACCCGTGCACCGGCGGCCATACCGAGCGCGTCTCGCGCGTGACGATGCTGCTCGCCGGAGAGCTCGGACTCCCGCAGAACCAGCGGCGGGCAGCCGAGGTCGGCGCGACGATCCACGACATCGGCAAGGTCGGCGTGCCCGACGCGATCCTGCTCAAGCCCGACGGCCTGACCGACGCCGAGTTCGCGGTCATGCGGCGGCACCCGGAGATCTCGAGCTACATCGTCGGGGCGCTCGACGTCCCACCCGTCGTCAAGCAGATGGTGCGCAGCCACCACGAGCGCTACGACGGGCTCGGCTATCCCGACGGTCTCGCCGGCGAGGAGATCCCGCTGGCCGCGCGCATCCTCGCCGTCGCCGACACGCTCGACGCGATCACCAGCGATCGCCCCTACCGGCCGGCCTGTGGCCTTGAGGTCGCGATCGAGGAGATCACGTCGCTCGCGGGGCAGCAGTTCTGCCCGAGCGTGGTCGCGGCGCTGATCGCGTGCCTGGATCGAGACCCGACGCTGGGCGGGCTGTACGAGCACGAGCCGTCGCTGCACGTGGTCGCCTGAGCATGTCGTCGTCCTGACAACAAGTGACAATCGATACAAGAACCGCTAAGGTCAACGTCGTGGCCGCCACCCAGCGCATCGACGTGATCCGCGACCGGCTGGACCGAGCCGTCGAGATGCGCTGGCTGCGCGAGTCCATGCGCGAGCTGAGCGAGGCGGCGCACCCGCCCCCCGAGGAGCCGGGCTCAGGCGGAGAGGAAAGCGGCTCGTACCCGGGCGCGGCGCCGGCCGAACGCCCGCGGCCCTAGAGCCCGCGCATCACGCGCGTCAGGACGGCGACGAGCTGCGCGCGCTCGACCCCGGGGTGGTCGAGCCACCACAGCGCCAGTCCCGTCGTCGCGCTGCGGACGGCCTCGGCGAGCGGCTCGAGCTCGGCGCCGGTGACGGCGATCTCGGGCTCGCCCTCGAGCAGCGCCATGATGAGCCGGCGCGCGCCCGCCTGCAGCTCGCGGTGGAAGGCCTGGATCTCGGGATCGCCCGTGGTGTCGCGGAACAGCAGCCGCCACGCGTACGGGTGCTCCTCGACGTAGGCGTACCAGGCGTCGATGATCACCGGCAGCCGCTCGGCGAACGGGCCCTCGGCGACGGCGTGCGCGGCGAGCTGCTCGAGCAGGCCGTCGCGGTGCTTGGCGAGCAGCTCGAGGTGCAGCGCCTTCTTGTTGTCGTAGTGGCGGTAGAGGATCGGCTTGGTCACGCCGGCGGCCGCCGCGATGTCCTCGAGCCGGGTCGCGGCGTAGCCGCGGTCGGCGAACAGCCGGGCGGCGGCGTCCTCGATCAGCGCGCGCCGCTCGTCCGGCGGAAGCCGTCTGCGGCGGGCGCGCGTCTTCACTACCCAAGAGTAACTTGCGGTGCTAAGTTACCGATCGGTAGCCGAAACCTGGAGGTCGCGTCGTGAGCGAGCAGGTCTACGACCCCAACCGCCGCCAGCGCTACGAGTTCCGTCGCGAGGGCGAGAACCTCATCGTGGAGGTCGAGGTGGCGCCGGGAGGCGATGTCCCTCCGCACTTCCACCCGGCCCAGGAGGAGCGCTGGACCGTCCGCGAGGGACAGGTGCGCTTCAAGGTCGGCAAGCGCAAGGTCGTGCCCGAGCCCGGCGTCGAGCTCGTTGTCCCGCCGCGCACGAAGCACTCGTTCAAGAACGTCGGCGACCGCGAGGCGCGCATCCACGTCGAGGTGCGCCCGGCGCTCGAGCTGCAGGCGTTCCTCGAGGACGCCGCGGCGCTGTCGCGGGCCGGCGTCTACACGCGCCGCGGCGTGGTCAAGACGCCGCGCGGCGCGCTGCGCATGGCCGAGTTCGTCGACCGCTACCGCGACACGACGGTCGTCACCTGGCCGCCGCCGGCGCTGCAGCGCGTCCTCTTCGCCCCGCTGCTGCGCTTCTCACGCCGCCGCTGAGACCGCCGCCCGGATGCGCTCGAGCGCGCGCCCGCTCTTGTCCTTGCTGGGCTCGCTGTCGCGCCAGGCGCGCAGCTCGCGCTCGCCCCATTCGCGGTTGAGCAGCGCCCAGCGATACAGGTAGTCGAAGGTCAGCGACCGCAGGTGGACCTCCTGCTGCTGGGGGTGCCGCGCGCGGCGAGGACACGATCAGTCGCCGAACGTCAGCCGCGGAGCACCTCGATGACGCAGGAGTCGTCGAGCCGGCCGAGCCCCGCCCGACGGCCGGCCGCGTAGAGCTCCTCGGCCGCGCTCGCCAGCGGCGCGTCGTAGGCGGTCTCGCGAGCGGCGGCGGTGACGAGGCCCAGGTCCTTGACGAAGATGTCCAGCGCGCTGCGCGGTTCCGCGAAGGCCCCCTCGACCATGCGCCCGCCGCGGTCGTCGAGCATGAAGGACGCGGCCGCGCCGTCGCGGACGACGTCCCAGCAGGCGCGCGCGTCGAGCCCGAGCGCCTCGGCGAACGCGAGCGCCTCGGCCGCCGCCGCGATGTGGACCCCGCAGAGCAGCTGGTTGACGAGCTTGAACTTCTGGCCGTCGCCGGGCTGCGATCCGACGACGGGCGCGCTGCGGGCCAGCGCGTCGAGCAGCGGCCGCACGGCTCCCACGGCCGGCTCGCGGCCGGCGACCATGATCAGCAGATCGCCCGCGGCCGCTCGCGCGACGCCACCTGACACGGGCGCGTCGACGAGCTCGATCCGGCGTTCGGCCAGCCGGCTCGTCCAGCCGCGCACGGCGGCCGGCCCGACGGTGGCCATGACGACCACGACGGCGCCCGGGTCAAGCGCCGCCGCCGCGCCGCCGTCCCCATACAGGACGCTCTGCACCTGCTCCGCAGTGGCCACCATGACCACGAGCACGTCGGCGCCGGCCGCGGCCTCGCGGACGGATGTGACCGGCCGGACGCCGTCGGCGGCGAGCGCCGCCGCGCGACGGGGGTCGATGTCGAAGGCGAGCGTGTCGTAGCCGCCACGCGCCGCACACGCGGCCATGGGGGCGCCCATCGCGCCCAGGCCGATCCATCCCACGCGGGTCATCGCGGGTTCTCCCTTCCGTTGTTGAGCAAGAGCAGCTTCTCGGCGGCGACGTCGGTCATCGCCGCCACGGCCCGCGCCTGCAGGCGCGGAATGTCGTCACCGCCGTCCGAGCGCCCGGCGTCGATCGCCGCGAGGTAGGCGCGGCGCAGCTCGGCGTTGACGTTCACCTTCGCCACCCCCGCGGCGATCGCGCTTCCGAGCACGTCGTCGCGCAGGCCCGAGGCGCCGTGCAGCACGAGCGGGACGCCCGTCGCCTCGGCGATCGCCCGCAGCCGCGGCAGGTCGACGCGCACCGGCCTCGACGTGAAGCCGTGGACGGTCCCGACGGCGGGCGCGAGGGCGTCGACGCCGGTCCGGACGACGAACTCCTTCGCCTGGCCCGGATCGGTGAGCTCGCCGGCGACGGCGTCGGAGGAGGCGTCCTCGTCCCCCGTCAGCCCGCCCAGCTCCCCCTCGACCCAGACGCCCGCCGCGTGGGCCTCGTCGACGATCGACCGCGTGATCGCGACGTTGTCCTCGAACGGCAGGTGCGAGCCGTCGATCATCACCGACGAGTAGCCCAGGGCGATGCAGGCGCGGATCTCCTCGGGGTCGGTGGAGTGGTCGAGGTGCACGCCGACCGGGACCGCCGCGTCGCGCGCGGCGGCCAGCGCCGAAGCGGCCAGCAGCTCGCGGCTCACGCCGCGGAACGAGCTCGATCCGGCGGCGACGATGACCGGGAGGCCCGTGCGCTCGGCGGCGGCGCAGATCGCGCGCGTCGACTCCAGCGTGTAGGTGGTCAGGGCGGGCACGGCGCGGCCTGCCGCCCGGGCCTCGTTCAGCACGTCAGGTCCCCGGGCGAGCATCAGGCGCGTCCCCGCAGGACGTCGACGACGTGGGAGAGCGTGGTGTCGTCACCGACGTTGCCGGCGAAGACGACGAACGGCGTGCCCACCACCTCCTTCGCCGCGTCCAGGGGCCGCAGCACCGTCACCTGGCCCGGCAGCAGCTGCCCGAGGACGGCGGCGCGCCGGATCCCGAGCCCGCGGACCGCGACGTCGTGCGACGTGATGCCGCCCTTGGCGACGACCCACGCGGGCCGCGCGGCGCGGGCGCGGCCGACGACGTCGACCACGGCCGACGAGACGGCGCGCGCGATCCGCAGGCTGTCGGCCGCGTCGGCGCCGCGCGCGAGCGTGCGCGTCGTGACGAGCAGCACGTCGGACACGGGCAGCGCCGCGGCAACGTCGGCGGTGACCGCGGCGAGGTGCGCGTCGCGGCGCCCGGGGTCGACCACCGCGGCGACGTCGAGCGCGATCTCGGTGAGGCCGCCGCGCGAGCGAAGCGCAGCGAGCTGGCGGCTCGTCAGGCCGACGTGGGAGCCCACGACGACCAGACCGTGACCACTGGGGCGTCCGGCGGGCCAGAGGTCCGCGGCGGTCAGGGGGTCGCGGGGGTCGAGTCCGGCGAGCGCGCGGACGAACGACGGTCCGGTCCGGTACAGGAACGACCGGCCGGCCTCCTCCGCGGCGAGCACACCGAGCACGACGACCTCCAGGTCGGCGTACTCGACGGCGTTGACGACGACGAACGCGCCGCCGCTCACGCCGCGCAGGATCTCGGCCACCCGGGCGGGGCCCCCGGTGCGGATGTCGTCCAGGCCGATGCTGTGGACGTCGTCGGCGGAGATGGCGCCGCCGCTCTTCTCGGCGACGAACTCGCGCAGGTTCGAGGCCGAGTAGCCGAAGCTCGCGTCGCGCGCGAACTCGGTCTCGCCGACCGGGACCCACTTCCCGCCCGCGCGCGCCCAGTGGACGTCGTCGACCGTGCACCGCCCGGCCTCGAGGTAGGCCGGGGCGAGCAGCACGCCGTCGAAGCCGCGCCCGGTGGCCTCGCAGCGGGCGGCGTCGAGCGCGCGGACCTCCGCGATGACGTGACCGCGCAACGTGGAGTCGCTGCGGCTGACCACGGCGACCCGGGAGCCCAGCTGCGCCCCGACCTCTGCCACGGCGCGCCCGGCGGCGAGGTTGAGCGTGACCGCCTTCGGCTCGGGCAGACTCCGGGTGTTGGTCAGCACGAAGCAGGTGGACCCGGGCGCGGAGAGCCCCGCGGCCAGCGCCTCCGGCTCGGTCGCGGTCACGACGGCGACGCCGTGCACGGTCTGCGAGCCTGTCGGGTCGTCGTCGAGGACGGCGATCCGGCGCCCGTGCCGGAGGTGGGTGGCGCGGATGCGGGCACGGGCAGCGGGCTCCGCCCACGGCTCGGGCAGCGCGGCGAACGGCACGGCGGGGTGCTCTGAGACGAGTGTCATGGTGGCTCCCCTCAGACGACGAGGCTCAGCAGGGCGGCAACGACGAAGGCGGTGACGCCGAGGGCCGTCTCCATCACCGTCCAGGACTTGAGCGTGTCCTTCTCGCTGATCCCGAACAGGCGGCTGACGAGCCAGAAGCCGGCGTCGTTGACGTGCGACGTCGACGTCGCACCCGCTCCAAGGGCCACGACGATCAGCGCCAGCCGCGGCTCGGAGAGGTGCTGGTCGGCGACGAGCCCACCGATGATGCCGCTCGCCGCGACGATGGCACGACCGGAGCGAGGACGATCACGCCGACGTCGAAGAACACCGGGACGCCGAAGAGCAGACCAGTCAGCCCGAGCGCGAGCGGTGCGCGCTGCTCGCCGAAGGCGCCGAGCAGCCGGTCGGCGATGCGCTGGGCGCCGCCCGACAGCTCGAGCATCTTGCCGAGCATCGCCCCCAGGCCGACGATCGGCGCGACGTGACCGAGCACGCCGCCCACGCCGTCCTCCATCGTCGGCACGACCTTGTCCAGCGGGAGCCCGGCCGCGACGGCGACCACGGCTCCCACCAGGAGCATCGACACGAACGGCTCGAGCCGGACGCGGGTGATCAGCACCAGCAGGACCACGATGCCGGCAGCGGCGATCGACAACAGGGCAGCGTCAGAACGCATGGGGCTCTCCTCCTCCGGACTGCGCGGAGATGGACGGTTGGATGGAGCGCGCCGCGGGACCGCGGGCGCGCGAGAACGTGAGTGGCGTGCAGTGACGGTCCGCCGGCGTCAGCCGGCGAACGGTGGATCAGGCCGCGGGCGGTTCAGCGCGCTCCTCCCCGGCCGAAGGCAGGACGTACGTGCACAGGTCGTGCTCCGTCTGGTCCATGTGGTCGCGCATGGCCTTGCCGGCGCGCTGGGGCGAGCCCGACCGGATCGCTTCGGCGATCGCCTCGTGGTGGGCGATCGCGTGCGCCCGGATCTCCTCGACCGCCGACGTCTGACGGCGCGCCTCGACCAGCAGCTGGCCGAGGGGGTCGAGCAGCGCGGCCAGGAAGATGTTGCCGCCGGCGTCGAGGATTGCTGCGTGGAAGGCGATGTCGGCCGCGACGAAGGCGTCGACGTCGCCCGCGGCCACTGCGGCGCGCATGGCGTCGACCTCGGCGACGAGACGGTCGACGTCGGCCTCGCTGCGGCGGCCCGCCGCCAGCTCGGCGGCCCCCACCTCGATCACCCGGCGCGCCTCGATGAGCCGCCGCGGCACGAGCCCGTCGGCCGCCGGCAGCCGCGCGGTGGCGGCACGGACGAGCGCCGCGAGGTCGGTCCACTGCGTGGGCGGGTTGACGTACGTGCCGCGACCGCGCTCGATGCGCACGACGCTCTTGGCGCGCAGCGTCTTGACCGCCTCGCGGACGGTCAGCCGGCTCACGCTCGCCTGGTCCGCGATCTCCGCCTCGGGCGGCAGCGGCGCATCGGGGCGGTGATGACCGTCGATGATGGCCTGCAGGAGTTGTCCGGCCAGGTCGTCGGCCAGCGTTTCGCGGGACACGCTCTCTCCCTCCGAGATAAGACGTCTGACGTCTGACTATGCGGGGTGTCCCCGCGATGTCAAGAGCGGTCTTCGAAAAAGCTCCCTACGCGGCCTCGTGCAGCGACTGCAGCTCGCGCCGCAGCGAGAGCGTGACGAGCGCCTGCTCCTCGAGCTTGCGCACCTCGCGCGGCGCGAGGCCCAGCTCGCGCGCGACCCTGGCGACCGTGCGCGGCTCGTTGGTGCCGTCCAGCCCGTAGCGCAGGCCCACGACCGAGCGCTGCGGCTCGGGCAGCTCGGCGACCTCGCGCATGACGATGTCCTCGCGCCAGGTGACGTGGATGGTCTCCTCGACAGGCGCGTCGGGTGAGGCGAGCAGGTCGCCGTAGGCGGTCTCGCCCTCCTCGCCCACCGGCTGGTCGAGCGAGGCGACCACGCGCGAGGCGTCGCGCAGCTCGATCACCTGGGCGAGCGGGACGCCGCTCGCGTCGGCGAGCTCCTCGAGCGACGGCTCGCGGCCGAGCTCGACGTTCAGGCGCCGGGACGCCGCGGCGATCTGGCGCTCGCGCTGGGCGACGTTGGACGGCAGGCGGATCGTGCGCCCGCGGTCGGCCAGCCCGCGCTGGATCGCCTGGCGTATCCACAACGTCGCGTAGGTCGAGAACTTGAAGCCCTTGCGCCAGTCGAACTTCTCCGCGGCGCGGATGAGCCCGAGCACTCCCTCCTGGATGAGGTCGAGCAGGCACAGATCGCCGGCGCCCTGGTACTTCTTGGCCACCGAGACGACGAGGCGGAGGTTGGCCTCGATGAGCTGTTCCTTCGCTTCGAGGTCGCCGCGCTCGATCCGCTGGGCGAGCTGCTTCTCCTCGGCGGCGGTCAGCAGCGGAACCTTGCCGGCCTCGTTGAGGAAGTGCGTCAGCGCGTCAGCGGTCTGCTCGGCGAGATGGTGGTTGCGGTAGCGGGTAGGTGGCACGTTCTCCCGGCCGATGTCATCGCGCACGCGGACCCCCTCGCGGTCGAGCCGGTCCTCGAGCTCGGACTCGCCGTCCGCGTCGAGGCCCTCGTGCTCCACCGCGGCGGCCAGCTCGCTCGCCCTGACCCAGCCGCGCTCGCGACCGTGTTCGAGGAGCTCCGCCGCCTCCGTGTGCTGATCGAGGTTGATGGACACGTCCTGATCGGGCTGCCCGCCCCGTGTTGCCCGCAAACTCCCGCGGACGTTCTACCGACGAACGGCGCGGACGAAGACCCATGGCGCGCTGGCCGCCTCTGCCCGCCGGTCGGCCGGCGCCTGGGCGACGATGCGATAGAGGCCGGGCCGGCGCAGGCGCACCGTCGCCCGCGCGCTACCGCTGCGGACGCGCGCGCGCACGGTCCCGGCGGGGACGAACTGGCCGCCGGGCAGCTGGCGGCCGATCGCCAGCACGACGCGCGGCCGGTAGGGGCTGACGGCGACCGAGACCCGCACCGCACCGCCGGCCCGGACGCGCCGCGTCGACGCGTGCGCGCTCAGGGCGGGGACGACCGTCATGCCCACCGGCGTCGACGCCGCGGGCTGGGAGCCGCGGCCGCCGAAGTGCGCGCGCACGCGCGTGTTGCGGTGGACGGGCACCGTCGCGCCGAACGTCCCGTCGGCCGCCGTCGTCACGCGCGCGACGGTCACCCAGGCGCGGCTGCCCTCGACCTGCAGCGAGACGGGCGCGCCGGCCATCGGCACGCCGTCGGTGCCCAGCAGCGCGCCCGTGACCTGCGCCTCGGCGGGCAGCCAGATCCGCGTGGCGGCCACGGCGAGCGTCAGCCGCGGAGTGGTGCCGACCGGGCGCGGGCCGCCCATCGCGCGCTGGCGCTCGGCCGCCCGGTCGCGAAGCGCTGGAAGCTGTGCGTAGAGCGCGGCGCCCGGGCACTCGGTCTTGTCGCCGTCGCGGTGACCGGCGACGCGGTTGAAGACCACCGGCTGGTCGGCGGGGTAGCGGTTGACGTCGCCGCCGCGCGACGTGACGGTCACCTGGCCCTCGATCGGCGCCCCGTGGATGCCGAGCTTCCAGGCGATCAGGCTGGCCATCGCCTCCAGCGCCTCGGGCGTCTGGCCGGCGACGTCGTAGGTGCCGATGTTGCCGATCCCCGTCGAGACGGAGTTGTAGCCCTGGGCCTGGGCGCCGACGACCGGCTGGTCGATGCCGCCGGCGCGGCCCTCGAAGACCTGCCCGAAGCGGTCGACGAGGAAGTTGTAGCCCAGGTCGTTCCACTTGTTGTGGTCGCGGTGGTAGCGGCAGATGGCGAGCACGATCCCCGCCGAGTCCTGGGGGCCGTAGTCGTTGGCGTTGACGGTGTGGTGGACGAAGGCCATGCGGACCTCGCCGAGCTCCGGGGCGGCGCGCGGGGGCACCGAGTCGCCGCCCCACTCGGTGCGGGTGATGATCCGCACCGGCGGCGTGTCGGACTGGGCGGCGCGGGCGCGGATGACGCGCGGGGCGCCGATCGTGCGCACGCCGTGCAGCGTCAGGCCGTGGAGGGCGCGCGAGAGCCGCAGCTCGACCTCGTCCGCGCGCCCGGTCCATACGGGGTCGGTCCCGCCGAGGGGCGCGTCGCCGTCGGGGCCGTGGTCGCCCGCGCCGTGCAGGGGCAGCCACGGCGTCCAGCGCCCGCCGCGCCGGCGTGCGCGCAGCTCGCCGTGCACGTGGGCGGCGCCCGGCCAGCGCAGGCCGGCGAGCTCGAGCCCGCCCGGGACCCGCACCGGCCCGATCCGCCTGGCGCGCGGCAGGCGCACG
>DASXRF010000022.1:0-1583 GCA_036506755.1 Solirubrobacteraceae bacterium
CGACTGCCCGCGCACCGCGTCGATGGGCGCGACCAGGACGCGCCCGGGGGGTCGCGCCGGCGGCGGCACCGCCGCGTCGGCGAGTCGGCGGCGCAGCACCAGGCGTACCTCGGCGAGACCGACCGGCCCCACGTCGGCAAGCGGCGCGAGCTCGGCGAGGAGCGCCAGCACGCGCTCGGGCCGCCGCAACGCGCGCGCGGCGAGCGCGCGCAGCGCGTCGAGCCACACCGACCACGGCGCCGCCGCGGGCAGCTCCGCGAGCGCATCGACGACCGGCAGCGCGAACGCGCGCAGGCGCGCCAGGTCCGCGAGCGTGCGCCGGTGCACGTCGCCTTCGGCCCCGTCGGGCTCCTCGAGCTCCGCGAGCGCCAGGCGCGCCCGCGCCTCGAGCCCGGCGAGCCGCCGCTCCCAGCGGTCGCGCCCGCCGATGACGGCCGCGTCGACGAGCAGGCGCTCCCAGCGCCGCGGCGTCGGCAGCGTCGCCTCCCGCGCCGGCGGCGCTTCCGCTGCCGCTGCCCGATGGGCTTCTTCCGCCGCTGGATGCTCGGGCTCGTCGTCGACGAGCGCCTCCTCGTCGTCGGCGGCCACCCACGGCGCGGTCGCGCCCGGCTCGGGGACCTCGCCGAGCGACAGGTATTCGGCGAAGCGGCGGGCCGAGAGGCCCTCGGCGGCGCAGGCGAGAAGGCTGAGGAAGGCGCGTCCGGCGGGATCCGGGCGCCGCGTCCCGGCCGCGAAGTGCGCGGGGATGCCGGCGCGGGCGAGCGCCTCGCGCAGATGGGTGCGGTAGACGGACGGCGAGCGCAGCAGGATCGCCATCTCGTCGAACCGGGTTCCGGCGGCGGCCTCGAGGCGCACGCGGCGCGCGAGCTCGACGCACTCACGGCTCTCGCCCGGCGCCGAGAAGAGCACCATCTCGGCATCGGGCGCGCTGGCCGCCTCGTCGAAGAGCGCGTCCGCCAGGCGACCGAGCGCGCTCGCCGCGGGCAGCCGTTCGACCGCGGCCGGCAGCACCGCGCCGAGATTGCCGAGCGACCGCTCGTCGCCCGAGGGCACGGTGGCCAGGACCTCCGCACCCGCGAGGGCGGCCACGAAGTGCGCTTCGGCCGCGCTGTCGACCCGCACATCGAGGAGCAGGAGGGGCAGCGGCGGCAACGACGAGGCCCTCTCGGTCGCGACCGCGAACGTGTCCGCCCGGTCGGCGAGCCCGGCGTCGTCGAGCTCGCGAGCATAGGTCGCGAGCGCGACCGCCAGCTCGGGCGGCTGCGCGCCGGCCAGTCGGAGCTCCGTCAGCGTGTCGAGGAGCGCCGGGATCAGCCCGGGCCGATCCGCGATCGGCGCCAGCCGGCCGAGGCCCTCGGGACCCGCAACGCGCAATCGGTGCAGCGTCCGCGCCACCACCGCCTCGAGCCCTAGCGGCGCCGCGACGACCCGGCCGCGAGCCCCGAGCGTCGGCGCCGCGAGCGTCGCGGCGAGGCGCGCCAGCGTCGTCGTCTGCCACCCGAACCCCGCCCCGCGCCGCGCCGCCGCCCTCCGCGCCACGAGCCGCGCGGCGTCGAGCGTCCCCCCGACCACCAGCGCCCCCG
>DASXRF010000023.1:0-1631 GCA_036506755.1 Solirubrobacteraceae bacterium
CGCTGCGCGGCCGCCGCGAAGTTCTCCGCGGCGGCCCGGTCGCGCACGTCGAAGCGCTGGTCGCCGGGCTCCATCGAGTGGATGAGGTAGTAGGCGACGTCGGCGCCGTCGAAGGCCTCTTCGAGCCCCGTTCCGGCGACGGCGTCGCCCTGGACCACGGGGACGTCGAGCGTCACGCGCGAGCGATCGCGCGCGTAGCCGACGACCTCGTGCCCGGCGGCCAGCAGGCGCGGGGCGAGCGCGGCGCCGACGTACCCCGTGATGCCGGTGACGAGGATCTTCATGCCGGAGCGGCGGCAAACGTACGCTCGTTGCGGGCAGTTCGCGGCGCGTGCGGCAGAAAGGGGCCGATTTGCAGGCCTTTCACCAGTTGGTCACGATTTCCCCGCCATTTGCGGAATCGGGGGTGAAGAAGCTCCCCGGCGTCTGCTTCGATGCCCGGCGCAACCGAGGTCGGAGGTCGACGGGGCAGATGGCGAAGGGCGGCAAGGTGACGTGCGAGGCATGCTTTTTCCGGCGCAACCTGCTGTGCGCCCTGAGCCTCGACGAGGCGTGTGCGACGTTCCGCCCCGACAGCCCCGAGGGGCTGCGCCCGCCCAGCCAGCTGCGCTTCACGTTCCGCGAGCAGCGCCGCACGCGCGCCGCCTACGCGTTCCCGAGCGCGGAGGAGCAGGCGCAGCGCCACGACTTCGT
Source organism: Solirubrobacteraceae bacterium (assembly GCA_036506755.1). Taxonomy (GTDB): domain Bacteria; phylum Actinomycetota; class Thermoleophilia; order Solirubrobacterales; family Solirubrobacteraceae; genus DASXRF01. The sequence goes on from DASXRF010000023.1 coordinate 694, forward strand.
CGCCGCCTGACATCGACGGGAAGCTAGTGGGCGCGTCCGTAAGTCCGGCGGGTCGTCGGGCGTCGTGATCGGGCGGGCTCGGGCTCGGGCTCGACGCGCCGCGCGAGCCAGCCGACGCCGGGCGTGTCGGTCAGGCCGTGGGCGATGATCGAGCAGAAGACGGTCAGCGCCGCGAGGTTGAAGATGGCCTCCCCGGCGCCGAGGTCGCGCCCGAGGACGAGCAGCGAGAAGGCCATCGTGGCGATCCCCTTGGGTCCGAACCAGGCCATGAACGCCTTCGTCGCGCGGTCCAGGCCGGTGCCGAGCAACGCCAGCCAGATGGCCACGGGCCGCGCGACCAGCAGCGTCACGACGACGATCGCCGCGGCGGCCGCGCCCTCGCCGAAGAGCCCGCCGAAGGTCAGCAGCGAGCCGAAGACGACGAACACGCCGAGCTTGGCGATCTCGATGATGTCGTCGGCGCGCTGCTCGAAGTAGCGGCGCAGGTCGGCGCGGCGGATGCCGAGCACGATGGCGCCCACGTAGACCGCGATGAAGCCGTTGCCGTGCGGCGGCAGGATGGTGATCCCGTAGATCGCGAAGGCGCAGCCCAGGGCGTAGAGCGACTTCTGATGCGGCGGGATCTCGTCGCGCTCCAGCGTCGCCGGCCGCGGCATGAGCATCGAGGCCGCCGCGCCGAGTGCCAGCCCGAAGGCGAGGCCCAGGCCGACGTCCTGCAGGACGAAGCTCACCGTGTCGAAGTCCCCGCCGCCGGGTGCGAGCGCCGCCGAGAGGGCCAGGACGGGTGGCAGTGCCAGCCCGTCGTTGAGCCCGGACTCGAGGTTCAGCGAGTGGCGGACCGTCCGCGGCACGCGCGGGTTGGTCACCACGGCGTTGGACAGGACGGGGTCGGTCGGCGACAGCAGCGCGCCGAGCAGGAACGCCTCGGTCCAGTCCAG
>DASXRF010000024.1:0-9247 GCA_036506755.1 Solirubrobacteraceae bacterium
TTCGCCTCGTCGCCGGCGGAGCCATCGTCGTGCCTGGCGTGGGCGGCGGGCGCAGGGCATGCTGGTGGCACGTTCAAGCCCGACGGCCGCGCCAGGCGCGGCGAGGGCCCGCCGAACGGGGCGAAGGTTGGCTGACGCGGCGCTAGGCCTCAAGGCGCGCGACGAGCGCGTCGAGGCGCAGCTCCTCGAGCCCGCGGCCGACCGCGTCGAGCTCGCCGGCGCAGAACTCGATCAGCGTCTTGGCCTCGGCGACGAGGTCGTGCGTCTCGCGCAGCCCCGCCTCGCCCGAGTCCAGGCGGACGATGATCTGCTCGACGCGCGCCTGCGCGCTCTCGTAGCTCTGGGTGGTCGTGTCGCTCATGTGATCCTCGCTTGGACGGCGTCGTCGGTGAAGCGCACGCGGACGGCGCCCGCCGCGCGCGCCGCCTCGGCCGTGGTGACCAGCTCGCCCCGCCCGTCCTCGACCAGCGCGTAGCCGCGCGCGAGCGCCTGCTCGGGGTCGTGGGCGGCCAGGGCGACGAACAGCGCGTCCAGTCGCTCGGCCCGCAACCCGACCGCCTCGTCGGCCGCGCGCTCGAGCCGCTCCGCGGTCCGCGCCAGCGCCGTCTGCGCGCGCGCCGCGTCGCCGCCGGCGGCCGCCGCCTTGCGCGTGAGCACGAGGCGCTCGCGCTCGACGAGCGCGCGGTCGTCACGCACGCGCCGGGCACCGGCCGCGCGCGCCTCGCGGAGCAGCTGGTGCAGCCGGGCGCGCTGGCTCGCGACGTGGTGGGCGGGCGCGCGGGCCAGCCGCGCGAGCGTCCGGGCGCGTTCGGCCGCCGCCCGGCGCCCGTGCGCGGCGACCCGCCGCGCGTCGCGGGCGAGTCGCGCACACGCCTCGCCGCAGTGGCAGGGCACCGCGGTCTCGGCGGCGTGCGTGGGCGTCGAGCAGCTGGCCGCCGCCACGTCGTCGAGCAGCGTGCGGTCGGTGTGATGGCCGACCGAGGCGATCACGGGCACCGGGAGCATCGCCACGGTCCGGCACAGCGTCTCGTCGCAGAAGCAGAACAGGTCGGCGAGCGAGCCGCCGCCGCGGGCGACGACGATCACGTCGACGTCGCCGCATGCGGCCAGGTCCTGCAGCGCGCGCGTGATCGCCGGCGCCGCGTGGCGGTCCTGCACCGGCGCGAACGCCCACACGAGCCGCCCGGCCCAGCCGCGGCGGGCCAGGCCGGCGAGCACGTCGTCGCGCGCCTTGCCGCCCTCGCCGGTCACGACGCCGATCGAGCGCGGCAGCGCCGGGCGCGGCAGGGCCTTCTGCGGCGCGAACAGGCCCTCGCCGTCGAGGCGCTTGCGCAGCAGGTCAAGCTGCGCGAGCAGGTCGCCCTCGCCAGCGACGCGCAGCGCGCTGACCGCGAACGAGAACCCGGGCGACGACGTGCGCGAGCCCGGGTAGTAGTCGAGGCCGCCGGCGACGACGACGCGCACGCCGTCGGCCGGCGGGCCGTCGGCGAGGCCGAGCCGCTCGAGGTCGTTGAGCCACATCGCGCACGGGATCGCCCCGTCGGCGTCGCGCAGCTCGAAGTACACGCGGGTGCGGTGGACGCGCCAGCCCCAGACCTCGCCGAAGAGCTGGACGCGGGCGCGCTCGCGCAGCCACTCGCGCAGGCGCACCGCGTAGCGCCCGACCGGCCAGGGGCCGGTCAGCTCGACGCCCGGGATCCCGGCGGGGGTCGCGTCAGCGGACGGCATGGGACTGCTGAACGCTAGGGACGGCCCCGGACGGACTCGCCCCGCGACTATCGGCCCAGACGTCCCCCCACGAACTGCGTCAGCCCGGTCACGCGCTGGTGCACGTCCACGAAGCCGCGCTCGCGCAGCGCGCCGGTGACCTCGTCGCGGGCGAAGACCTTCATGCCGGTCTGGGCCCCGGCGAGCACGTTCATCGCCCGCAGCGGCGCCGACCGCACCCGGCAGCTGGTGAAGAGCGCGATGCGACCGCCGGGCGTCAGCACGCGGGTCATGTGGTCGAGGGCCAGCCACGGATCGGCGAACAGGTGCAGGGCGGCGAAGCAGCACACGGCGTCGAACGAGCCGTCGCGGAAGGGCAGCTCGATCGCGTCGCCGCGGATGAAGGCGACCTGGCCGGCCGGCGTGTCGCGCACGCCGCGGGCGAGCATCGTGGCGGACGCGTCGATGCCCACCGCCAGCCCCTCCTCGCCGACCAGGAGGGCGAACTCGCGCGTGAAGTTGCCCGGGCCGCACGCGACGTCGAGCACGCCGTCGCCGGGACCCAGGCCCAGGAGCAGGCGGGCGATGCGGTGCTCGTCGCGCATCCCGGGGCCGAGCGCGCCCTTGGCGATCCGCCCCAGGGCGGGCCGCCACCAGCGCTCGTAGATCCGCGGCACGACGCCGGTGAGCATGAGGTCCTGCGTCAGGCCGGTCGAGCGCGGCGACCCGGCGTCGCCGAGCAGGTCGAGGTAGCCCTTCGGCGCGGCCGGCTCCGCCGGGCGCTCGTCGGGCTCGAGCAGCGCGATCGCCCGGGCGAGGGCGTCGGGCAGCGTCACCCGCTGAGCGACGGCAGCGGGCGCTCGCCGTCCTGGGGCGGGGTCCCGCGCCGCTCGCCGGTGTAGCCGAGCCGCGTCAGGCGCTCGATCTCGCGCTCGCCCTCGACGCGCGCCGGGTGGTCGCCCGGCAGCGGCGCGATCAGCCGGGCGATCCGGTTGCGCAGTTGCAGCGCGAAGTGGGGGGTGGACGCGCCCATGAGCTGGCGGACGTCCTCCACGGTGACCTCGTGGTCGGGCCGGGCGCGCTCGGGGTTCTCGGCCTCGCTCATTGCGGGTTCGTTCGGTCGACGGGGGCGATCTCGAGGAGGGCGTCGAGGCGGGCCTGCACGGCCGTCGAGATGGCCTGGTCGTCCCCGATGACCCAGCCGTGATTGTAGACCCCGCGAACCGGATCCTTGCGGTAGCCCGGCTGGATGTCGAGCAGGTAGCCCGACAGCGGGCGGGGGAGGGAGCGCGCCCGGTCGACGAGCAGCAGCGGGCCGTACGTGCCCGCCGCCGACAGCGGGGCGGCGGCGGCCGCGACGAGCGGCTGGGCGGGCGTGGCGAAGACCAGCCCGTGGCCGGGGTCGACGACGCCCCACCCGAACGCCCCGTCGACGAAGCGCGCGAAGGCGATCGCGTTGCGCACCGGGTCCTTGCCCTCGATCCGCTTGACCGTGCCCAAGCGCCGCAGCGTCTTGAGGGCCCGCGCGCCGACGGCCTTGCCCGGCCCGAGGACGTAGATCTTCGGCTGCTCGTGACGGCGCAGCGCCGCGCGCGTGGCGCGAGGCACGACGTCGCGCTTGACGAACAGGACCGGGTCGCCCGACTTCGCCGCCCAGGCGGCGGCGGGCATGGCGTAGGCGGGCGCGTCGGCGCCGACGACCACGACGGTGTCGCTCGGCCCGCCGCGGGCGGACGCCATCAGCCGGTCGATCTCGTCGGCCACCGTGAACGGGTCGCCGCTCTTGAGGTCGGTCGTCTTGAAGCCCGCCGGGCGGGCGACCGCGCCGATGCGGATGAGCTCGGTGCCGTCCAGGCGCGGCGAGCCGCGCGGGCCGAGCCCCTGCAGGGCCGCCTCGCTCGCCGGCGGGAGGTCGGCGCCGTCGGCGAAGAGCAGCGGCGCGCGGATGGGCGGCGCCATGAGCACCGACGCGGCCAGCGCGATGCGCCAGTCGCGCTGGTCGACGAGCGTCACGGCGCGCGGGCGCGTGTCCGCGGTCGCGGCGGGGAATACGGCGCGGGCGACGGCGGCGGCGTCGGCCACGGCGTCGGCTCCGCCGATGCGCGTCGTGTTCTTCGTCGCGAACGACGGGAAGCCCAGGCCCTGGGCGGCCTCCTTCTCGGTCCCGCGCACGCCGAGCACCGGCTGGTTGCGCGGCACGGACTCCTTGCCGCAGCCGGCGGCGAGGCAGGCGAGCGCGGCGGCGAGCAGGAGACGGGCGCGCATCGCGGGGGGACAGTAGCGTCAGCGCGCGCGCTCAGCGCCCGGCTCGAACGCCGCGGCTAACCTGCGCGCCCCGCATGGCCGCCCCGCAGGTCTCACCCAAGAACCGCATCGTGGTCGAGGTCGACCGCGCGCTCTGCTTCGGGTTCGGCGACTGCGTCGACACGCTCCCGGACGTCTTCGCGCTCGACGACGATCAGAAGGCTTACGTGATCGACCCGGACGCCGCGAGCGTCGACGACATCGCCGAGGCGGCCCAGAACTGCCCCGTCGACGCGATCGTCGTCACCGACGAGCACGGCGAGCAGCTCTACCCCTGAATTGCACTCAAGTTTGCAGCGCCCCTTGCCGACAACAGGGGGAGACGTTGTAGACGCCGAATCCTCGACGCACGCGCCGAGGAGCGGGGGAACCGAGTAGTTGGGGCTAATTCCGCGGTGAATCCGCGGGAGGCGCAGGCTCTTTTCGCGCCAGCCCGTCAGCTAACCCCGCAGGCCGACGAAAGAGGTGAATCGACGTGCGGGGCGGAGCCCTGGCGGCGTGCGGCTGCGCGCTGCTGCTCGCGCTCGCGGCGCCGGCGGAAGCGGCGACCGGGGGTGCACAACCGAATACTGGCGAAGTCCTCTCCGGCGGCGCCGTGGCGCAGCCCGGCGCTGTCGCTCCGGCGACCGAGGCGTCCGCGCGGCGCACCGGCCGCATGGCCGTCGCGCCGGCCGGCGTGCCCGAGCCCGTCCGCGCCGCGATCGCCAACGCCAACGCGATCGTGGGGCGCCCGTACGTCTGGGGCGGCGGCCACGGCTCGTTCACCTCGCGCGGCTACGACTGCTCCGGCGCCGTCTCCTACCTGCTGCACGGCGGCGGGCTGCTGGACAGCCCGCTGGACTCGTCGAGCCTCATGCGCTGGGGGGCCGCCGGCCGCGGCCGCTGGATCACGGTCTACACCAACCCCGCGCACGCCTTCGTCGAGGTCGCCGGGCTGCGGCTCGACACGAGCGCGGCCGAGGACCCGAGCGGCCGCTCCGGTCCTCAGTGGCGCCCGGCCCGCCGCTCGCACGCGGGCTTCCAGGCGCGCCACCCCGCCGGCCTGTAGGCGAGCTCAGTGGAGCAGCGTGGTCGTCGTGACGGCGCGGCCCGCCGCCTGAGCCGCCAGCACGCAGACGCCGGGGTACCAGCCCGTCGCGCGAAGCTGCCTAGCGAGCCGTTCGCGCTGTGCCGCCTGCGCCGCCGTCGGCGCCCGCGGCGGCGTGACGCCGTTGGTGCCGCGAACGCGGCCCTTCTCCTTGCGGCCCGGCACGTAGTGCTCGCCCTTCCAGCGCAGGATGTCGATCCCGCGCTGGTAGTCGATGGAGTAGAGGACGTCGTCCTTGCCGGCCCACTTGGGCGACGACGACGAGCTGCCGAGCGAGAGGAAGTAGCCCTGCTCCTCGATCTGGCCGTCGCGCTTTATCTGCAGGAACCGCACGCCGTCCTCGTACTCGGAGATGGCGACGAGCCCGCCGTTCTTGAACGTCGGGTGCTCCTGGAACCAATGGACCGAGCAACCCAGCGCTCCGGCGACCGGCTTGCCGTCCGCGTAGACGCCGTTGCCCGCCGGGACGACCTGCGCGACGGGGCCCCGGAACTGCGTCGACCGACCCTTGAGCACGTCCTCGGCGCTGTAGACCGAGAACTCGCTGTCGTTGCGCTCACAGCGGCCGGTGAAGTTCTTCTCGCCGCCGATCAGGACGAACTTGTCCTTGCCGTTGCGCGGCCAGCGCGCAGAGTGCACGAACTTGGCCGCCTCGCCGGTGTACAGGACCTTGGGGTGCTCGGGCGAGCCGCCGTCCTCGGCGTTGACCGAGATCGCGGCGAACGGCTGGCACGCGGTGAGCAGGATCCCCGGGCGGATCTCGCGGATGTGGTGGCAGCGCTTCTCGTCGACGCCCTGCGCCTTGAGCTCGGTGATCCAGTTGCCCACCACCTTCGGCGCCGTCCCGTCGAGGATGCCGCGCGCGTCGATGATCGTGCCGACGCGGCCGTAGAAGTACCGGCAGTCGAGGACGCACTCGGCGGTGTGGTTGGCGACCGGGATCGTTCCGACCTGCTTGATGTTCGTGGGGTCGCGCACGTCGAAGAACTGCACGCAGCCCGTCACCTTGAGCGCCGCGACGCAATCGGCGACACCCACGGAGTAGAAGTCGCTGGCCACCGCGAGCACCTTGCCGTTGGTCGGCACCTCCTCGTTCTCCCAGGCGATGTTCGCCTTGAGGTCGCCGAGGCCCTGCGGCGACGCCGGGTCGGAGATGTCGTAGATCGAGATGTTCTTGCCGGAGGTGACGAACATGCGGGTCCCGACGATCTTCGTCCCGGTGGTCAGGCCGACGTCCTGCTTGATCGAGCCGAGGTACTCGACGTTGCCGGACATGACGGCGTCCGGAAGCGGGGGCGCGGGCGGCTCGGCGGCGGCGGGGGCGGCTGCAGCGAGGATGGCGGCTGCCGCCGAGAGGGAGACACGCGAGATCCTCATGTCGGCCTGAGACGCACCGGAATGGCGAAACTTGCGGTGCCGCGCCGATCGCGCGACATTTCGCCTGCCGAGCGTCTGGTAGATGTACGCCGTGGCTGTGCAGTGGTCCGAGCGCGTCGATCGTGTCCTCGCGGGCGACCTGACCGCCGCGCTGGCGTACCTGACGCCGGCGGGCGGCGCCGTGGTCACCGCGGTCGCGCCGATCGGCCTGCGCGACCGGGACCGCGGCGAGGTCACGTTCACGACATCACTGGGCTTCGGGCGCAAGCTCGAGCGCATCCGCCGCTCGCCGCACGTGGCGCTCCTCTACCACGCCCGCGAGCACGGCTTCCACGAGGGCAACGAGCTCGTGCTCGTCCAGGGCACGGCGCGCGTCACGGAGCACCCCGACCAGGCCTACCTCGACGACGTCGTCGGTCCCGCCGCCGAGTCGTACATGGGCGCGCCGCGGCGCGGCGTGTTCTGGGACCGCTGGCTGCGCGAGTACTACTCCGACCGCGTCCCGGTGCACGTCGACGTCGACCGCGTCGCGATCTGGTCCGGGCTCGACGGCGCGGGCGAGCCGGACGTCGAGGGCGCGCCGTGGCCCGCCGCCTGGCCTCCGCCGCAGGCGCCGCCGCGCAACGGCACCGGGCCCCGCGTCGACGTCGCCCGCGCCGCGCGCCGCGCGCGGCCGCTGCGCCACGCGCTGCTCGCCTGGCGCGGCGTGGACGGCTACCCCAGCATCGTGCCCGTCGACCTCGGCGAGCCCGGGCCGCGCGGCCTTCCCCTGACCTCGGCGCGCCCGCTCCCGCCCGGCGGCCGGCGCGCGGGGCTGCTGGCGCACGACTACAACGCCCAGCTCATCGGCCTGCGGGTGCGCCAGTTCACCGGCTGGCTGGAGGACGGCGTCTACGCGCCGCACACCGAGCAGGGCTTCCGCGCGCCGGGGAACAAGACGCTGCTGCTGCTGGCCAACGGGCTCATGGCCAAGCGCGGGCTGCGCAAGGCGCGGCGGCTCAGCGCCGCCGCCTAGTGGGTCCACTAGGGCCCGCGATAGCGTTTCGGTCCGACCCTCACCCGACCAGGAGGCGTGATGCCCGGCATCGGTGGACGGTTCTCCACCGTCATCAAGGCGAAGATCTCGAAGCTGCTCGACCGCGCGGAGGACCCCGCCGAGACGCTCGACTACAGCTACAACAAGCAGCTCGAGTTGCTGCAGAACGTCAAGAAGGGCATCGCCGAGGTCGTCACCTCCAAGAAGCGCCTGCAGATGCAGCAGGACCGCCTCCAGCAGCAGGTGGTCAAGCTCGACACGCAGGCCCGCCAGGCGCTCGCCGCCGGCAAGGAGGACCTCGCCCGCGTGGCGCTCGAGCGCAAGCAGCTGGCCCAGACCGAGCTGCAGTCGCTCGACCAGCAGGTCTCCGAGCTGCAGGGCCAGCAGGAGAAGCTGACCAGCTCAGAGCAGAAGCTGCGCACGAAGATCGAGGCCTTCCGCACCAAGAAGGAGGTCGTCAAGGCCCAGTACTCGGCGGCCGAGGCGCAGGTCCAGATCTCCGAGGCCGCGACCGGCGTGGGGGAGGAGATGGCCGACGTCGGCCTCGCCATGACGCGGGCGATGGACAAGACCGAGCAGATGCGCGCCCGCGCGGCGGCCGTCGAGGAGCTCGAGGCGGCCGGCACGTTCGAGGACCTCACCGCGCTCGGGCCCGGCGAGAGCGACCTCGACCGCCAGCTGCGCGAGCTGACCAGCGACTCCCAGGTCGACTCCGAGCTGGCCAAGATGAAGGCCGAGCTCGGCTCGGGATCGCCCGGCGCCGCCGGCGAGCTCGAGGGCGGCAAGCCGTGATCGTCCGGATCTCCACCGAGGGCCAGTACCAGGTGCCCGACGACCTCCACGAGGAGCTCAACCGCCTCGACAACGAGGCGGTGAGCGCGGTGGAGGCCGAGGACGAGTTGCGCTTCTCACAGACGTACGGCGCGCTGCTCGAGCTCGTGCGCTCGCGCGGGACGCGCTTGTCCGACGACGACCTGCACGGTTCGGCGCTGATCCTCCCGCCGCCCGACCTGACCCTGGCCGAGGCGGGCGAGCAGTTCAGCGGGGAGGGGCTGCTACCGGACTAGCGCGCCGATGGGCGGCGGCGCCGACCAGATCCGCATGAGCTGGTCGAGCCCCGTCACCTTGAACTTCAGCGCGGTCCCGCGGTCGCCCACCACGATGTCGAGCGTCCCGCCGGTCTTGGTCAGCCGGCGGTGCGCGCCGACGATCGCGGCGAGCCCGGAGGAGTCGAGGACGGTGACCTGGCGCAGGTCGACCACGATCCGCCCCGGGTCGGAGGCCAGGGCCTGCACGAACGCGGCCTTCAGCCGCGGCGCAGTGTTCAGGTCCAACTCCCCGCGCAGCACCATGATCCAACCACCGTCGTGCAGCACCTCGCGCCGCACCGCGAACGCGTCCTCACCCACGGTCGCGACCTTACCGTGCGAGCAGGAAGCCGCGCGCCGGTTTAGACGGTCTCAGCGCGAAATTGGCGTGAGCGGACCGCGCGGAGCGTGGCCAGCCCGCCGTGGCGGACGACGAGGAGCGCGAGCCCGGCCAGAGTCACCGGAACGAAGAGCACCAGGCGCAGCGCGAGGACGTAGGTGGCGCCGCCGGCCCCGCCGGTCAGCGCCCTGACGCCGAAGAGCACCGCGGCGTCGAACGTGCCGACGTAGCCGGGGGCCGCGGGAACGAGCGCGACGAGGTTGGTCAGCGCGACGAGGTAGAGCGCGTCGAGGCCGCGCAGCGGCAGA
>DASXRF010000025.1:0-3678 GCA_036506755.1 Solirubrobacteraceae bacterium
CCGCGTGCCGGGCAGGTCGCGCACGACGACCCCCGCGGCGGCCAGGCGATCGCGGAGCGCCGGCGCGTCGTCGGCCTCCCAGGCGACGAGCGTCGTGTCGCCGCGCGGCGCGACGGTGAGCCCGCGCTCGCGCAGGGCGTCGGCGAGCTGCGCCGCGAGGTCGCGCGCGCGGGCGTGCAGCGCGCCCCAGCCGAACGCGCCGAGGACCTCGTCGGCGGCGAGTGCGAACGCGCTCGCCTCGGCGGGCAGGGCGGAGGCGTCGTGCGCGCGCGCGTCGGCCAGCGGCACGGCGTCGAGCCCCGCGGCCGGGTCGCGGAGGTTGACGTAGCCGGGGCCGATGGGCGGCAGCCGCTCGCGCCAGTCCGGCGCGACGTAGAGCAGCCCGGTGCCGATCGGCCCGCACAGCCACTTCTGTCCCGACGCGGCGTAGAACGAGCAGCGCAGCGCGGCGACGTCGACCGCGGTGGCGCCCGCGCCCTGCGCGCCGTCGAGCAGCACCGGGACGTTGTCGACCTCGGCGAGCTGCGCGGGCGCCACCGCCCCGGACACCCAGCCGACGTGCGAGCACGCGACGAGCGCGGTGTCGGGCCCGATCGCGTCGGCGACGTCGGCGAGCGGGACGGCGCGCACCCGCACGTCGAGGAGCTCGCGGGCGGCGGCCAGCGGGCCGTAGAGGCCCGGGTGCTCCTCGTCGCTGGTGACGATCTCGTCGCCGCGCCCGAGGCCCAGGCCGGCCAGGACGCGCGCGATGCCGTCGCTGGTCGACGTCGTCAGGGCGACGTCCTCGACCCGGGCGCCGATCCGGGCCGCGTAGGCGGCCCGGTGGCGCGCCTGCAGGTCGCGCGCCCGCTCGAAATGCGGCGTCCAGCGGCCGTTCTCGGCGGCGGACTCGAGCTCGGAGCGGGCCGCCTCGACCGCCGCGCGCGGGACGGGCCCGCAGGTGCCCGCGTTCAGATACGCGAGGCGGCCGAGGACGGGGAAGGCGGCGCGCAGGTCCGCGGGGCTCACACCCCGCAGCCTGTCACGAACCGCAGACGGGCCAGTTGCCGGCGCCCGAGCGCGACATCAGCATCGCGGCGCGGCGGTCCTGCTCGGCCTCCGGCGCGGCGGCGGGGTCACCGCTGCCGCCGACGGCCTGCCAGCTCTGGTACGTGAACTGGTACTTGCCGCGGAAGGCGCCGCCGCCGCCGACGGCGTGCGGGTTGCCGCCGGACTCGCAGGCGGCGATGGCGGCCAGCTGCGGCGTGGCGGCGCTGCCGCCGCCGGCCGTGGCCGGCGCGGTCGCGGGGGCCGGGGTGCCGGCGCTCGTCACGCTGCGCGCGCGCAGCTCGGCGCGCAGGCGGCGGATCTCGCGGCGCAGGTGGCCGTTGGACCAGATGCGCGCGTCGGGATGATGCTCGCCGGCGGCCTTCGACAGGCGGCGCAGGCGGTGCAGCAGCCGGGCGTGCTCGGCGCCGCGCATCTGGGCGCGCAGCGTCGGCGTGTCGGCGAGGCCCGCGTGCCGCGGATGCGTGCCGACGGCAGTGTCGGGCTCGGCGGCCAGCGCGATCGCGGCCGGCGTGGCGAGGACGCCGGCGGCGCCGGCGAGGGCAAGGGAACGGGTCGGGCGCATGGGGGACTTGCGTCCTCCTTCCGGCGCGCGTTCGCGGGACGCAGAAATCGCGCCGCGCGGCGGCCGGGGTCGCTTTCTTCTGGGCGGACTTCGGGCGAAAGGCGCGGACTGTCGTCGACACGTCTGTGCCCGAGCCGGTCTGCTACCCGAAGTACACCGAAAGCGAACGTCCGTTCGGGGCTTTAGAGTGCTGAGTGATGCACGTCACGCTTCCCGACGGGACCCGCCTGGAGCTCGCCGAGGGCGCCACGGGCGCCGATGCCGCCGCGGCGATCGGCGCGGGTCTGGCGCGCGCCGCGCTCGCCGTCAAGGTCGACGGCGAGGTGCGCGACCTCGCCCGCCCGCTGCCCGACGGCGCGGCGCTGGAGGTCGTCACCGACCGCAGCCCCGAGGCGCTCGAGCTCATCCGCCACGACGCCGCGCACGTCATGGCCACCGCGGTCATGGAGCTCTACCCGGGTGTGAAGATCTCGATCGGCCCGCCGATCGCCGACGGCTTCTACTACGACTTCGACTTCCCCGACGGCGTCACGCTCAGCGAGGCCGACCTGCCGCGCATCGAGGAGCGCATGCGCCAACACGTCAAGGCCGACGAGGCGTTCGTGCGCCAGGACCTCGGCGTGGGCGAGGCGCTCGAGCGCTTCGCGCGCGAGGACCAGCCCTACAAGGTCGAGCTCATCGAGGACCTGATCCGCGACCAGGGCGTCGAGACGGTGTCGCTGTACTCCAACGACGGCTTCACCGACCTGTGCCGCGGCCCGCACGCGCCGACGACCAAGCGCATCAAGGCGTTCAAGCTGCAGTCGCTCGCCGGCGCCTACTGGCGCGGCGACGCCAAGCGCCAGCAGCTGACGCGCGTGTACGGCACCGCGTTCCTCTCGCAGCAGGATCTCGACGAGCACCTCGAGCGCCTCGAGCAGGCGCGCGCGCGAGACCACCGCAAGCTGGGCCGCGAGCTGGGGCTGTTCACCTTCAGCGAGGTGTCGCCGGGCGCGGCCTTCTGGCTGCCCAACGGCACGCGCGTGTTCAACGAGCTCGTCGCGCTGTCGCGCGAGATGGGCGAGCCGCGCGGCTACACCGAGGTCAAGACGCCGCAGATCTACGACAGCTCGCTGTGGCGCACCTCAGGCCACTGGGGCAAGTACCGCGAGAACATGTTCCTCACGGAGGCCGAGGAGCGCCCGATGGCGGTCAAGCCTATGAACTGCCCGGGCCACTGCCACCTGTTCTCGCTGCAGCAGTGGTCCTACCGCGACCTGCCCGTCCGCTACTCCGAGCCGGGCCTGCTGCACCGCAACGAGCTGTCGGGGGCGCTGCACGGGCTCATGCGCGTGCGCCACTTCGCGCAGGACGACGCCCACATCTTCTGCACAGAGGAGCAGATCCAGGACGAGGTCGCCGGCTGCCTGGACTTCGCCTTCGCGACGTACCGCATCTTCGGCCTGGAGCCCGGGCTCGAGCTCTCGACGCGCCCCGACGACCGCATCGGGACCGACGAGATGTGGGACCAGGCAGAGGCCGCGCTGCGCCAGGCGCTGGACTCTCAGGGGCTGGCGTACAAGGTCAACGAGGGCGACGGCGCGTTCTACGGGCCGAAGATCGACCTGCACGTCACCGACTCGCTCGGGCGCTCCTGGCAGCTCGGCACGGTGCAGCTCGACTACTCGATGCCGGCGCGCTTCGAGCTGTCCTACACCGGCGCCGACAACGCCGAGCACACGCCGGTGATGATCCACCGCGCGCTCATGGGCTCCTACGAGCGCTTCATCGGGATCCTGATCGAGCACACGGCCGGCGAGCTGCCCGTCTGGCTGACCGCGGTGCAGGCGCTCGTGCTGCCGATCGCCGACCGCCACAACGAGGCGGCCGCGCGCGTGCGCGACGAGCTGCGCGCGGCCGGCGTGCGCGCCGACCTGGACGACCGCACGGAGTCCGTCGGCCGCAAGATCCGCGAGGCCGAGCTGCGCAAGGTCCCGTACATGCTCGTCGTCGGCGATCGCGAGGCCGAGAGCGGGACGGTCGCCGTGCGCGAGCACCGCCACGGCGACACCGGCTCGGTGCCCGTC
>DASXRF010000026.1:0-3815 GCA_036506755.1 Solirubrobacteraceae bacterium
CGCTCCTTCGACGTCAACGGGCGCGCGCTGCAGGGCCTGACCGCCGGGGCCACCGAGGCGTTCTCGCTGCCGCGCGTCCACCCCACGCTGCGCGACGTCGACACCTACCTCGGCTGGTTCGGCCCGGCCACGCGGGCGGTCGCCACCTTCTCGCTCGCCGCCCGCCTCCCCGGCGCGCGCGCCGCGCTCGGGGCGCTGGCCGAGCGCTTCGTCAAGGGGTCGAGCGGCGGGCCCGACGCCGCGGCGCGCGCGCGGTCGCGCTCGCACGTCGTGGCCATCGCCTGCAACTCCGCCAAGGCGCCCCTGGCCACCGTGCACATCGAGGGCGCCAACGGCTACGACTTCACCGCCGACATGCTCGCCTGGGGGGCCGAGCGCGCCCGCGACGGCACCCTGCACGGCGCCGGGGCGCTGGGCCCGGTGGAGGCCTTCGGGCTGGACGCGCTGCGCGAGGGCTGCGCGGAGGCCGGCCTCACCCGGGTGTAGCTCCGGTCGCGTAGACGACGACCACGCCGATCCGCTCGCGGATGCGCAGCCCCAGCCGGCCGGCGACGGCGCGCGACCGCACGTTGCCCTCGTGGACGAGCGAGACGATCTCGCCGAGCCCCAGGTCGGTGAAGCCGTGCCTGAGCGACACGCGCCCGGCCTCGGTCGCGTAGCCGTGCCCCCAGGCGTCGCGCCGCAGCCGCCAGCCGGCCTCGACGGCGGGCAGCACCGCCGGGAAGTGGAACGGGATGCTCAGGCCGGCGAAGCCGATCAGGTCGCCGTCGGCGCGGCGGCGCAGCGCCCAGAGCCCGAAGCCGTGCTCGTCCCAGTGCGCGGCAAAGCGCTCGGACTGGGCGAGCGACTCGGCGCGATCGGCCGGTCGCAGGAAGCGCATCACCTCGGGATCGGCGTTGAGCTGGGCCAGCGCCTCGCCGTCGTCGCGCGTCCAGGCGCTCAGGTGCAGCCGCTCGGTCTCGAGCTCGCGCGGGTAGCTCGCGCCCACTCAGCCAGTCTGGCGCACCGCGACGCGCAGGCCGCCCGGGTCGGGCGGGGCGGGCCAGGCGGCGAGGATCGTCGCCCCCGACTGCGCGACGGCGAGCCCGGCGCCGTCGGTCGACATCGGCCCGCCGCCGAGCGCCTCCGGCGCGCCGAAGCCGGACGCTCCCGGCGCGCGTTGCGCGACGAGCACGTCGTACGTCGCCGGGCCCGGCTGGTCTCGCGACTGGGTCCACAGCGCGAGCGCCTCGTCGCCGCCCGGGAAGACGGGCCAGCCGACGGCGACCATCGCGTGCGAGCCCTCGTCGAGCGGCGCGGCCGCGAACGGCTCGCCGGGCGCGCCGGCCGTTCCCGCGAACTCGCTATAGCCCTGCTCGAGGCGGCGATACAGCGCGAGCTCGGCGCCGCCGGCGCCGACGGCCACCCGCGCGACGTCGGGCGAGCCGTCGGTCACGAGGCGCGCTGGGCCGAGCGCGGGCGCGAGCTCGCGCGCGTAGAGGCGGCTGCGGTGCCGGCGCGAGCGCCACGACATCAGCACGTCGCCGTCCGGCCCGGCGGCCAGGCGCGCGCCCTCGGCCGAGTCCCGCGACGCGGTCCGCGCGCGACCGAGAGCCCGCGCCCCGACGCCGAGCGTCGCGAAGCGCACCCCCCGCGACGCGCGGTTGCCGGTGGCCCAGGCGACGAGGGCGCCGCCGTCGCGCAGCGCGACCGCCGCAGGGAAGACGCCGTCCTCGCCGGCCGAGCGTGGCGCGGCGAACCGCCCGCCGGCGTCCGCGATCGCGTAGCGCAGCAAGCCGCGACGGCGGAGCCTCTCGCGCCAGACGAGCAGCGCCCGGCCGTCGGCCAGCGCGACCAGGCGCGCGCCCGTGCCGAACCCGTCACCGATGCGCGCGAGCGTTCGCGCGGCGCCGAACGGCGCGCCGGACGGCGCGACGGCGTAGCGCAGCTGCCGCCCGGCGCGGCCGATCTCCGGCCAGGCGACGAGCGTCGTGCCGTCGCGCAGGACCGCCACCTGCGGCTCGCGCACGACGTCCGCGCCGCCGACCAGTTGCACGGGCTGCTCCCACCGGCCGCCGGGCGCCCGCCGCGCGACGGAGACGAACTGCGCCCTGAAGTCGCCGCCGCCCCACGCGACGGCGAGCGTCCCGTCCGCGCCCACCGCGGCGGCGGGCTGGCGGACCTGGCCGGAGCCCACCTGCTCGGGATCGGAGAAGCCCGCCGGCGCCGCGTCCGCCGCCGCGGGTGCGGCGACCGCGAGGGCGAGCAGGCCGGTCAGGAGGGCGGGGCGAACGATCATCGCTGCTCCAACGCGGCCGCGACCCGGAGGTTGCGACGGCGGCTTATGACTGCGAGCCGCCGCCCTCCGCGATGCGCAGGAAGGCCTCGTAGCGGCGCTTCTGGCGCTGCGCCGTGCGCTCGGCCTCGGAGTCCTCCTCGGCCTGCTCGAGGTCGCGCTCGGCCTCCTGCAGGCGGTCGCGCAGGTCGCTCGCGTCCAGCTCTCCGGGGTCGACGGCGTCCTCGACGAGCACGAGCACCTGCTCGGGCGTGACCTGCAGGTAGCCCTCGCCCTGGGCGAAGCGCACGACGTCGGACTCGGACTTGTACAGGCGCAGCTCGGTGGGGTCGAGCATGGCCAGGATCGGCTGGTGACGGGCCAGGATGCCGATCGAGCCCGCCGTCGTGCGCGTCGAGATCATCTCGACCTCGTCGTTGAAGACCTCGCCCTCGGGGGTGAGGACCTCGACGTGGAAGGGCGTGCGCGCCACCGCCTAGCGCTCCTTCTTGGCCTCGGCGACGTCGTCGATCGTGCCCTTGAGCAGGAAGGCGCTCTCGGGGACCTCGTCGTGCTGGCCGTCGAGGATCTCCTTGAAGCCGCGGATCGTCTCGGCGATCGGCACGTAGGCGCCCGCGGTGCCGGTGAACTGCTCGGCGACGTGGAACGGCTGTGACAGGAAGCGCTCGATGCGCCGCGCGCGGCCGACGATCAGCTTGTCCTCGTCGGAGAGCTCGTCGATGCCGAGGATCGCGATGATGTCCTGCAGCTCGCGGTAGCGCTGGAGCACCTGCTTGACCTCGTTGGCGACGTTGAAGTGCTCGTCGCCGAGGATCTCCGGCTTGAGGATCGTCGAGGTCGAGTCGAGCGGGTCGACGGCCGGGTAGATGCCCTTCTCGGAGATCGCGCGCGAGAGCGTCGTCGTGGCGTTGAGGTGCGCGAACACCGAGGCCGGGGCCGGGTCGGTGAGATCGTCGGCCGGCACGTAGATCGCCTGGATCGAGGTGACCGAGCCCTCGCGCGTGGAGGTGATGCGCTCCTGCAGCTGGCCCATCTCGGTCTCGAGCGTGGGCTGGTAGCCGACTTGGGAGGGCATGCGGCCGAGCAGCGCCGACACCTCGGAGCCGGCCTGGACGAACCGGAAGATGTTGTCGATGAAGAGCAGCACGTCCTGACCACCCTGCTCGCGGAAGTACTCCGCCATCGTCAGGCCGGACAGGGCCACCCGCATGCGCGCGCCGGGCGGCTCGTTCATCTGGCCGAACACGAGCATCGTCTTGTCGATCACGCCCGACTCGGTCATCTCGAGCCAGAGGTCGTTGCCCTCGCGCGAGCGTTCGCCCACCCCGCAGAAGGCGGACAGGCCGCCGTGCTCCGTGGCGAGGTTGTGGATCAGCTCCTGGATGAGGACCGTCTTGCCCACTCCGGCGCCGCCGAACAGGCCGACCTTGCCACCCTTGGCGTAGGGCGCGAGCAGGTCGACGACCTTGATGCCGGTCTCGAACATCTCCGTCGTCGGGGTGAGGTTCTCGACGTCGGGGGCGTCGCGGTGGATCGGCCA
>DASXRF010000027.1:0-2703 GCA_036506755.1 Solirubrobacteraceae bacterium
CAGGACGAAGCCGCCGGCGATCGCCGGGCCGTTGACCGCCCCCACGAGCGGCTTGGGGAAGCGAGCGACCGTCCCGAACGCGGCGAGGCTGGAGTCGACCAGCTGCTGCTTGTGCGCTCGGTCCCCGCCGAACTGCGTGACGTCCATGCCCGCGCAGAACGCGGTTCCGGCGCCGGTGAGGACCACGCAGCGGACGTCCTCGTCGGCGGCGTGCTCCTCCAGCGCCCCGGCGAGCTCGACGCGCAGGTCGAGCGACAGCGCGTTGCGCTTCTCGGGGCGGTCGAGGGTCAGGCGGGCGACGCCGTCGGCGGGGCGGTCGACGCGCAGCAGCATGCGCGGTAGCTTCGCGGTCATGACGGCGGACCGCTTTGACCATCGCACGCTGGTGATGCTGACCGAGGCCGACGAGGTCGAGATGCGCACCCCGCGCGGCGACGGCTCGATGTCGTCGCGGCTGATCTGGGTCGTCGTCGTCGACCACATCCCCTACGTGCGCTCGTACCGCGGCCAGCGTGGCGAGTGGTTCCGCCGGGCCAAGGCCGACGGGCGGGCCGAGCTCGTCGTCGAGGGTGAGACCCTCGCCGTGCGCGTCGTCCCGGACGGCGGCACCGGACTCGACGAGAAGATCTCCGCGGCCTACCACGCCAAGTACGCCCGCCACGCGCCCGGCCCGACCGAGGCGATGGTCACGCCGCCGGTCGTCGCCACCACGCTGCGCCTGGAGCCCGCCGATGGCTGACATCGAGGTCCTCGACACCGACATCACGACGCTGGAGGTCGACGCGATCGCCAACGCCGCGAACACGCGCCTGCTGCACGGCGGGGGCGTCGCGGGCGCGATCGCCCGTGCGGCGGGCGAGGCGCTGCAGCGCGAGAGCGCGGCCAAGGCGCCGATCGACCTCGGCGGCGCCGTCGAGACCACCGGCGGCGACCTGCCCGCGCGCTGGGTGATCCACGCGGCCACGATGGAGCTCGGCGGCCCGACCTCGGCCGACGTCATCCGCCGCGCCACGGCCGCGACGCTGTGGAAGGCCGACGAGCTCGGCGCCCGCTCGCTCGCGCTCGTCGCCTTCGGCACCGGCGTCGGCGGCTTCCCGCTCGACGACGCCGCCGAGATCGAGGTCGACGAGGTCCGCCGCCACCTGGCCTGCGGCTCGAGGCTGGAGCGCGTCGTCTTCGCGGTCCGCGGCGCCGCCGCCCGGGAGGCGTTCGAGCGCGCCCTCGCCGAGAGCGCGCGCTAGTGGACCCGTACGTCGGCAGCTTCAGCGCTCCCGCCAGGGCCAGCTCGCCGTCGCTGAGCAGCGGATAGGGGATGTGCTCTCTCTCGGCGAACGCGCGCTGCTCGTCCGGCGGCTGCGCGCTCAACCCCATCACCGCCGCGCCTCGCTCGGCGAACGCGCGCGCGAGGTCGCGAAGGGCGCAGCTCTGCGGCGTGCACCCGCGCGCGCCGGGGATGGCGTCCCAACCGGGCGGCGAGGGCTGCCCCGGCGTCCCGGTCCGCGGGTAGGCGTAGACGACGAGCCGGCCGCCGGCATCCGCGGCGGCAGCCAGGTCGACCGTCTCGCCGGTCGTCGACGGCAGGGGCACATGCGGCAGCGCCAGGCCGGTCAGGTGGTCGGCGGCGCCGTCGTCGACGGGCACCGGCAGGTCCTCGGGCAGCGTGTGGAAGTCACGGGCCAGGGCGGAGCTCCTCGCGACTCGCGAAGAAGTTCGCGTTGAAGCATCGACGCAGTCGATGCTCGTCAGCGGATGTCGAAGCCGGCGAGGCCCTCCGGCTCCTCCTCGCTGACCTCGATGTCGTCCACCTCCGCGCGCCGCGGCCCCTCCCGCAGGAAGGCGACGAGCTGCTCGACCGCGCCGGGCTCGCCCTCGGCCACGACCTCGACCGCGCCATCGCCGCGATTCGCCGCCCAGCCGGCCACCCCCAGCGACTCGGCGCGGCGCCGCGTGGTGTCACGGAAGAACACGCCTTGCACGCGCCCGCGGACGACGATGCGCCGGCGAACGGCCATGGGCGAATGATGGCTACTCGTCGAGCACGGTGTCCGCGTCGCCCGCGACGGGCGCCAGGAGCTCGTCGATCTCGGCGAGGTGCCCGCGCACGCGCCCGGCCATCGACTCGACGATCTCGGTCGCCTTGTCGATCTGCGTCTTGGCGCCGGTGAGCTGCTGCTTGACCCGCCGCACGTCCTCCATCGCGCCCACGGCGCGCTCGACCGTGTCGCGCACGGCGGAGGCGTCGATCTCGTCCTCGCCGCCGCGGACCATCAGCACCCGCGCGCGGGCCAGCGCGTAGGCGACCTGCAGCCCGAGCGGACCCTCCTCGTGGTCGTAGCTGACGATCAGCTTGTCGCCGTTGTACTCGCGCAGCGGCTGCATCTTGGCCGGGACCTTCTCCTCGCTGGAGACCACGAGGATCGCGTAGTCCGCGCCGCGCTCGGCCCTGGCCAGGTCGAGCTCCTCGAGCGCCTTCGGCCGCGTCATCCGCGAGTTCTTGGCCTCGAAGACGATGCGTCCGCGCGCTGGCCCATGGCAGGCGCCGATCTGCACGACGACGTCGCCCTTCTTGCCCGTCGACTCCTTCTGGTCACCGACCGCCTCGGCCACGTCGCCCTGCGGCAGGGCGAGCTCGTCGACCGCCTCGGCCACCAGCTCCTCGAACGAGCGGCCCTTGGCCGTTCCGCGGTCACGCTCGGCCCGCAG
>DASXRF010000028.1:0-6626 GCA_036506755.1 Solirubrobacteraceae bacterium
GCGCAGCTCGTCCGCGCCGTCGCCGCCGACGAGCGTGTCGCTGCCGGCGCCGCCGGACAGGACGTTGTCGCCCGACGAGCCGGTGAGCGCGTCGTTGGAGGGGCCGCCCGTCAGGTTCTCGACGTCGCCGAGGATCGCGTCGCCGCCGTCGTCCTCGGCGCCGCCGCCCGTCGTTGTGGCGAGCGGGATGTCGCCGAGCTCTGCCGTCACGCCCTGCTGGTGGTCCTCGTAGCTGGCCGTGTCGATCCCGTCGCCGCCATTGAGGGCGTCCGCCCCGGCGCCGCCGAGCAGCGCATCGTCGCCGGCATCGCCGTTGAGCTCGTCCACGCCGCCGGCCGCCGACAGCCGGTCGTCGCCGTCGCCGCCGTCGAGCCGGTTGGCCGAGTCGTCACCCGTCAGCGAGTCGTGGCCCGGGCCGCCGGCCACGTTCTCGGTCACGACGTTGTCGCGCTCGCACGTGGCGGGATCCGGGCAGCCGGCGCCGTCCAGTCCGATGCCGTCGAGCGTCACGTGGACGGCGCTGGTGCGGCCGTCGTCGTAGGTGGCCGTGTCGGTCCCCGCGTCACCGTCGATCTCGTCGCCGCCGGCGCCGCCGCCGAGGGTGTCGTCGCCCGCGCCGCCGGAGAGCGAGTCCGCACCGTCGTCCCCGGCGAGCGTGTCGCCGGCGTCGTTGCCCGTGAGGATGTCGTCGCCCGGCCCGCCGTTGAAGCTCGCGCTGTGCCCGCCCGTCAGGTCGTCGACGGCCTGGTCGTCGCCCTGGCCGAGGTCGGCGGCGACCTTGGTCGCCGGCGTCAGCGCGCCGCACGTCGCGCTGTTGTGTTCGCCGCTGTCCTGCGTGCAGCCGGGGCCCGCGTGCAGCTCGGCCCTCGGATCGCTGACGAGAACCTGGGTGCCCAGCGGGGTCGGCTTGAACGTGACCGCGTTGGCTTCCGGCGCGCCGGGGGCGCTGCCATCGGCGAACGTCACGGTGTTGCCCGCGACGCTGACCGTGCCCGCCAGCGCGGGCGCCGCGGCGAACAGAGCCACAAGCAGGGTCGCCAGGAGGGCGCCTGCGGCGACCCGGGTGTAGCGGTGAGGCACGAACGTGACCTCGATGTCGGTGAGGGGAGTGATCATGGCTCGGGTCAAAACGCGCGCTGGTCAACGAACTTGCGCTAACTGCGTCGCCGGGCCCACCGGCCTGCGCCTCGCCCTGAGCTTCAGCCGCGCAGGAAGGCGCGCACCTTGCGCCGAACCTCGGCGTCCGAGACGTGCAGGCCCTGGCCGCCGTCGGGCAGCGTGACGTTGCCGTCGGGCCGCAGCACGCGCGTCGGCGGGCTCCCCGAGGCGGCCATGGCGCTGACGAGCCCGAGCAGCGACGGTCCGCCCATGTCGCTGTGGATGGCCTTCGGTGCCGACCAGGCGACCCACGGGAGGCGGACGAAGGTGAACGGGGAGAGCATCCGGTGCTTCATCGACGAGAAGATCTTCTGCTGGCGCCGGGCACGCGTGAGATCGGTTTCGCGCGGGTTGCAGAGGTTCTTGCGCGTGCGCGCGAGGGCGAGCGCCTGCTTGCCGTCGATGTGCGTCTTGCCGGCCTTCAGGCGCAGCGTGAAGCCGCCGTTCCTGAAGCCGCCGTTGATCCTCGAGACGACGCAGCCGCCGTGGTAGGTGACGCCCCCCATCGCGTCGATGAGCTGCGGGAAGTTCTCGAAGCTCACCTCGACGAGGTGGTCGACGTCGACGCCGAGGTAGCCCTCGATCGTCTGGACGGCGAGCGCGGCGCCGCCGAAGGCGTACGCGGAGTTGATCTTCGCGCGGCCGTGCCCGGGGACGTCGACGACGGTGTCGCGCGGGATCGACAGGCGGGTGTTGCGCCCGCCGCCGATGCGCATCAGCAGGATCGAGTCCGAGCGGCTCGGCCCGCTGGTCGACGCGCCGGGCTCGCGCGTGCCCGCGGTGCGCTGGTCGGAGCCCAGGAACAGCACGGTGGTCGGCGTGAAGGGCGGCGTTCCCCCGCCGGCGAGCGCGCTGCGGGCGGCCTCGTCGACCTTCGCGCGCTGGATCTGCGCCGAGACGAGGAAGGCCACGAGCGACAGTGCGATCCAGCCGATGACGGCGACGACGAGCCACTTGACGGCGCGCCGCCAGGTGAGCGGCTTGCGGCGCCGGCCGGGCTCGTCGAGCGGGGCTCGGCGGCCGTCGCCGCGCAGGCGACCGAGCGCGTCGCCGCCGCGGTCCAGCAGCCGCGGCCGGGCGCGGTACTTGGTGTACGCGGGGGGCTCCTCGAGGGGCCGTCTCGAGCGCTTCGGAGGCTCCGACATGGCGCTGTATGGTGGCTCGGCGATGCGGGGTGGGTGCGTGATCGGGGTCGACCTCGGCGGTACGAAGCTACGTGCCGGGGTCGTCGACGACGCGGCTCGCATCCACCACCGCACCCGCCGCGTCGCCCAGGGGCTCGACCAGCCGGCGCTGCTGGCGACCGCCGAGGCGGCGGTCCGCGCCGTCCTCGACGCGTCGGTCGAGGAGGTTAGCGCCGTGGGCTTCGGCATCCCGGCGCTCATCGACCCGCGGCGCGGCGTCGTGACCTTCTGCAACCACCTGCCGCTCGACGGGCTCGCCTTCGCCGACGTGATGTCCGAGCGGCTCGGCCTCCCGGTCTTCGCCGACAACGACGCGAACGTCGCGATGCTCGCCGAGCACCGGCTCGGGGCGGCGCAGGGCACGCGCAGCGCGCTCATGCTCACGCTCGGCACGGGCATCGGCGGCGGGGTCGTGGTGGACGGCCAGCTCTACCGCGGCCCGCGCGGGGCGGGGGCCGAGCTCGGCCACATCGTCGTCGACCTCGACGGCCCGCCGTGCCCGGGCAAGTGCCCCAATCGCGGCTGCCTGGAGGCGCTGGTCAGCGGCAACGCGCTCGTCGCGGAGGCCGAGCGGCTGGGAGCCGAGCGTCCGGACAGCGCGCTCGGTCGCGCGGCGGCGGCGGGCTCGTTGACCGGGCCCGTCGTGAGCGAGCTCGCGCACGCGGGCGACGGCGCGGCGCGCGAGGTCGTCGCGTTGATCGGCCGGAGGCTGGGCGCCGGGGTGGCGGGCCTCGTCAACGCCTTCGATCCGGAGGTCGTCGTGATCGGCGGCGGGGTCATCGCGCTCGACGAGCTGCTGCTTGCGCCGGCCCGCGAGGAGGCGGCCGCGCGGCTGGCCGCGCCGGTGCGCGGGACGCCGATCGTCGCGGCGCGCTTCGGCGACGAGGCCGGCATGGTCGGCGCGGCGGTGCTGGCGCGCGAGAGCGTGGCGCGGCCCGCCGCGGCGGCGTGACGCCGGGGCGCCTGGTCGTCTGCCCGACGCCGATCGGGAACCTCGACGACGTGACGCCGCGGGTACTGGCCGCGCTGGGCGACGCCGACGTCGTGGCGTGCGAGGACACGCGCCGCACGCGCGTCCTGCTCGACCGGCACGGGGTGCGCGCGCAGTCGCTCGTCTCCTACCACGAGCACAATGAGCGCGCGCGGGCGGCCGAGCTGGTCGAGCGGATGCTGGGCGGCGAGGTCGTGGCGCTCGTGAGCGACGCCGGGATGCCGGCCGTGAGCGATCCGGGCTGGGTCGTGGTCCGCGCGTGCGCGGACGCGGGCGTGCGCGTGGAGGTCCTGCCCGGGCCGAGCGCGGTGGACGTCGCGCTCGTGGCGAGCGCGCTGCCCGCCGACCGGTGGGCCTTCGTCGGCTTCCTGCCGCGGCGGGCCGGCGAGCTCTCGGAGGTCTGGGCGGCGCCGACGACCGTGGTGGCGTTCGAGTCGCCGCGGCGCCTGGCGGGCTCGCTGGCCTCGCTCGCGCGCGCCGACCCCGGGCGCGAGGTCGCGGTCTGCCGCGAGCTGACGAAGGTGCACGAGGAGATCGTGCGCGGGACGGCGGCCGAGCTGGCGGCGCGCTATGCGGCGGACGCGCCGCGCGGCGAGATCGTCGTCGTCGTCGCGCCGGCGCCGGCGGGCGCGGGCGACGAGGAGCGCGCGGTCGCGGCGCTGGAGGCGCTCGTCGAGGCGGGCGCGCGCGTGCGCCCGGCCGCCGCGGTGGTGGCCGAGCTCACCGGCGTGGCGGCCAATCGTCTTTATAGAAGAGTTGCCGCAAGTTCTGGCCCGCCCGGGCGTTCCGGGGTGTAGGCGCCCCCCGGCGCGACCTTGTAGGGCAAGGGGTCCAAGCCGGCGCCCGCGAGCCCGCTAGCCGCTCGCGGGCGCCGGCGCCATCTCCTGGGTCGCGTTTGCGAAGCCCCTGCGCCGTCCTCGTCACAACTCTGCGACAAGGGGCCTGACCGGCCCGCTTCACGCCTAGGGTCGCGGGCCATGCCGCCCCTGCCCCTCGTCGCCGCGCTGCTCCTCGCCGGGCTGATCTGGCCGCCCGCCGCCCGCGCTGCCGGTAGCTGGCGCGCCCCGGTCGACGGCCGCGTCGTCGCGCGCTTCCACTACGCACGCGCCCACCCCTTCGCCGCCGGGCAGCGCCGCGGGGCCGAGTTCGCCGCCGCCCCCCGTTCGCCCGTGGTCGCGCCGTGCGGCGGGCGCGTCGTCTTCGCGGGCAACGTCCCGCGCTTCGGCGGCGCGGTCACCATCCGCTGCCGCGACGGCCTCGTCGCCACGGTGCTCGAGCTCGTGGCCGCTTCGGTCCGCCGCGGCACACCCGTCCTGCCCGGCCGGCCGCTGGGGGCCGTGGGCGCCGCCGGGCGCTTGGGGCTCGGCGCGCGCCGCGCGTCCGACCGCTTCGGCTACCGCGACCCGCTCGTGCTCATCGGCCCACCGGACCGCCCGCCGCTGCCCGCCCTGCCGCTCCGCCCGACCCTCGGGCCGGCGCCGCGCGGCGGGGCGCGGCCGGTGCGGCCCCGGCAGCTTGCGCCGGCGCGCGCGGCGCGGCCAACTGCCGCGCGGTCGCCCGGACCGTCCGAGCTCGCGGCGCCTGGCCCGTCCGGTCCCGCCCCGCTCGCGGCGTGGCTCGGGGCCGGCCTCGTCGCGACCGCTCTGGCGGGTGGCGGCACGGCGCGGATCGCCCGGCGACAGCGGGCCGCCCGGCGGTCGCGGCCGGCGCTGAGCCGAACCGGCGGCGGTGGGTAGCCTGCGGCGCCGTGTCGTTCTACGTCACCACGCCGATCTACTACGTCAACGCCGCGCCGCATCTCGGCCATGCGTACACGACGATCGGCAGCGACATCCTGGCGCGGCACATGCGCCAGCGCGGGGAGGACGTGTTCTTCCTGACCGGGACCGACGAGCACGGCGAGCCGGTGGCGCTGGCCGCCGAGCGCGAGGGCGTCTCTCCCCAGGAGCTCGCGGACCGCAACGCCGAGCGCTTCAAGGCGCTCATCCCGCTGCTCGAGCTCTCCAACGACTTCTTCATCCGCACGACCGACGAGGGCCACAAGCGGCGCGTCCAGGAGGTCCTCACGCGCGTGAAGGAGAACGGGCACGTCTACAAGGGCACCTACGAGGGCTGGTACTGCCCGCGCTGCGCGGACTTCAAGACGGAGGCCGAGACCGGCCCGGGCACCACGTGCCTGATCCACAAGATCCCGCTCACGCGCGAGCACGAGGAGAACTGGTTCTTCCGGCTCAGCGCGTTCCAGGAGCCGCTCGAGCGCCTCTACGCGGAGCGGACGGACTTCGTCCTCCCGCGCCACCGCTACAACGAGGCGCGGTCGTTCATCGGGCAGGGCCTGCAGGACGTCTCGCTCTCGCGCGCCAAGCTGCGCTGGGGCGTCCCCGTCCCGTGGGATCCCGAGCACGTCTTCTACGTCTGGTTCGACGCGCTGCTCAACTACTACACCGCGCTCGGGTACGCGCGCGACGGCGAGGACCTCACCGGCCGCTTCTGGCCGGCGACGTTCCACGTCATCGGCAAGGACATCCTCAAGTTCCACACGGTCTTCTGGCCCGCGATGCTCCTCGCCGCCGGGATCGAGCTGCCCAAGCACGTCTTCGTCCACGGCTTCCTGCTCAGCCCCGCGCCGACCGGCGCGGACGGCGCCACCGGCGGCGGCGCGACGGAGCTCGAGAAGATGAGCAAGTCGCGCGGGAACGTCATCGACCCGTTCGGGATCGTCGAGACGTTCGGCGCCGATGCGCTGCGCTTCTACTGCGCGCGGGAGGTGAGCTTCGGGCAGGACGGCCCGGTCTCCGAGGCGACGTTCGCCACCCGCTACGAGACCGAGCTGGCCAACGAGCTCGGCAACCTGGCGAGCCGGACCCTGAGCATGCTCGGCCGCTACCGCGAGGGCCGCATCCCGGAAGGCGAGCTCGACGACGACCTCGCCGGCGACTTCGAGGGCCTCGAGGGCAGCGTCCGCGCGCTGCTCGACCGCGCCGAGCTGACCCAGGCGCTCGAGATCGTCTGGCAGCGCGTGCGGCGGCTGAACCGCTACGTCGAGGAGCGCAAGCCCTGGGAGCAGGCCAAGGATCCCGCGCGTGCGGCCGAGCTCGACCGCACGCTCGCCTCGCTCGCCGAGGGCCTGCGCGTCGTGGCGCTCCTCCTGCACGCGTACCTGCCCGCGAGCACCACGAAGCTGCTCGGCGCGCTCGGCGCGCCTGACACGTCGCTGCACGCCGCGCGCTACGGCCATCGCGGCGGCAGCGGGACGGTCGGCGCGCTGGAGCCCCTGTTCCCCAAGCGGTGAT
>DASXRF010000029.1:0-7538 GCA_036506755.1 Solirubrobacteraceae bacterium
GAGCAGCGCCGCGGCCATCAGGGCGGCCGCCAGCAGCAGCAGGCCCGGCCGCATGCGCTCCAGCGCGTGAACGCTCTCCGAGGCGCTCGCGACCAGCCCGGCGGGCGCGGCATGCACGCCAGGCGGCGCGCCGTGCAGGACGCCGCGGACGCGGTCGACGAGCCGGGCCTGCTGCTCCACGCTGACGAGCGGCAGCCCGAAGCTGAGCTCGGCGAGCGTGCGATCGCGGTTGACCACGGACTCGAGGAAGTACGGCGGCAGCAGCCGCAGCATCCGCCGCACGCGCGCCGTCGTCAGCTGCTGCGACGTCGTGCCGTAGGTGAGGACCTCGGCGAGGCTCGGCCCGGGCCGCAGCCGCGGGTCGAGGTGGAGCACGCGCTGCTGCAGCTCGGCGACGTAGCGCAGGACGCGGGGCTGCGTGACGTCGCGCGCGCGAATGGCCACGCTGAGGCGGTCGCTTGTCCCGAGCGACCGCTGGAGGTCCTCGACGGCGCGCAGCTGGGCCAGGCCGGCGGGCGCGAGCCGCGTCACGTCCGACTCGACGGGCGTGCGGGCGCTCAGCGCGAGGCCGGCGCACGCCGCCACGGCCAGCAGCGCGACGGCGGGGGCTCGCAGCCGGAACGCGCGCAGCCGGCGCGGCAGCGGCGCGGCGAGAGGCCGGGCGGTGCCGCGGTCGAAGCGGACGAGCAGCGCGGGGCAGACGGTGAACGCGCTGGCCAGCCCCGCCGCGACCCCGAGGGCAAGCGTGAGGCCGAGGCGGTCGAGCAGCGGAGCCCCGCCGAGGCGCAGGACGAGGAACCCGAGCGCGGTCAGCGCGCCTGACAGCGTGAGCGGCGGCCCGACGGCGGCCGCGGCGCCGGCCACCGCGGCGCGCGGCGCCTCGCGCGCGGCCCGCGCCGTCCAGTAGCGCGCCTGGAGCTGGACGGCGTAGTCCAGCGACAGCCCGAGGACGACCGGCAGCGCGGCGACCGTCGCCGGCGTGAGGCCGAGCCCCAGGACCGCGCTCAGCCCGACCGTCACCACCGTCGCCGCGCCGGCGGCGACCAGCGCCGCGACGCCCTGGGCCCGCCGGCGGACGACGAGCAGCAGCGCGAGCATGGCCAGCGCCGCCAGCGGGGTCAGGACGAGCAGCTCACGCCGCACCTCGCGCTCGAGCGCGGCCGCGACGAGCGGGCTGCCGGCGACGGCGACGCGCACGCCGGCCAGGTCGGTCCGGCGCGCCAGGCGCTCGATGCGCGCGCCGAGGTCGAGCATCTGCTCGCCGCCGACCCCGGGCTCGGGGCGCACGATGACGACGGCGTGCTCGCGGTCGGGGAACAGCCAGCGGAAGCGGCGCTTGGGCTCGGCGCCGGCGCCGAAGACGAGCGCCGCGACGAACGCGCGGTTCGCCATCGACGGCGCCCCGGCGAACCCGAAGCGCACAAGGAGGTCCGCGTACCGGCGCGCCGTGCGCCGCATCCCGCGCCGGCCGCTGCGCGCGGCGGCGCGCAGCTCGGCGCCGATGACGCGGTCGGCCTGCACCACCGTCTGGTTGATGAAGGTGCCCGGCCCGTAGACGGCCTTGACGCCGGGCAGCCGCGCGAGCTTGCCCTCCAGCCCGGTGAGCGGCACGAGGTTGCGCAGGGCGAGCGAGCGGTCGAGGTCGCCCTCGACCGTGACATAGATCGGATCGGCGCCGAAGTCCTTGCGCAGCGCGGCGTTCGCCCGTCCGGCGTCCGAGTCGCGGCTGGCCAGGAGGTCGCTCGACGCGTCGGGCCGCAGCCCGCTCGCGAGCGCCACGGCGGCCAGCACAGCGGCGAACGCAACCGCGAGGGTCAGCCCAGGGCGGGCGCTCGCGAGCACGGCGGGACTGACGCGACGCATGTGCCTAGCCGCCCGGAGGCGCCGGCTTCAGGCGCGGGTAGCTCCCGCCGAAGGCCCGCTCCTCGTTCGGATGGGCCGCCGTGCCCGGCTTCGGGTACGGGTTGCGCCGCGGGCCGCCGTAGTACTTCTCGAGCGCGCCCGTGGCGAGCAGCGCCTTCTCGGCGCGCACGAGACCGTCCGGCATGTTGGTGAACTGGTCGGGCCCGAGGACCGCGTGCACGCGGATCACGTTGCCGACGGCGTCGCGGGTGTTCGACTCGGCGCCGACGTTCGCGAAGAACGACGCCATCTCGGGCGCGAACGGCTTGAGGTAGCCCACGGCGGGGGCCGCCTGGCGCAGGACGGCGTCCAGCTGGGGGAGCGTGGTCCGCAACGCGCCGGTCGCCGGCCGCAGCCGGGCGACGACCGGGTCGATCGCCCGCAGGAACGGCTGCAGCTGCCGGAACAGCCGGCGCGCGTCGTGCGCCGCCGGCGCGAGATCGCGCAGCGCCGGTGCCAGGTCGGCCGAGGCCAGGCGCAGGTTGCGGACCACGGGCGTCGCGCGGCCCGAGAAGGCGCCGACGCGCGCGACGCTCTCCTTGGCCTGCGCCAGCGTGGCGGGCAGCTCGTCGAGCACCTCGCGCAGGCGCGCGTCGCGCGCCGCCGCCGCCTCGGCGGTGGCCTTCGCGTCGCGCACCACCGAGCGGACCTGGGCGCTGCGCTCGCCGAACGCCGAGAGCACCGACCCCGTCTGGTCGATCAGCGCCGCGAGCTCACGGCGCTGCGGCCGCAGCACGCTCATCAGCCGCCCGCCGTCGACGGCCGTGGGCTTGATCGCGCCGAAGAGCTCGTTGAGGTCCCGGCCGCGCCCGCGCAGCCCGTTGCCCAGACCGCGCATGTTGCGACGGACCTCGCGGCGGGTGGCGGGGTCGAGCGTGTTGAGGATCTTCTCGAGCGGGACCGCCTCCTTGGCGGCCGCGACCGGCAGCACGCTGCCGCTCGGGAGC
The DNA here is from genome assembly GCA_036506755.1 of Solirubrobacteraceae bacterium. Taxonomy (GTDB): domain Bacteria; phylum Actinomycetota; class Thermoleophilia; order Solirubrobacterales; family Solirubrobacteraceae; genus DASXRF01. The sequence continues at coordinate 2,850 of DASXRF010000029.1, forward strand.
TTGCCCGCGCGCGGCGTGCCGGGGTCGACGTCGAGGTAGGTCTCCCCGACCAGCGTCTTGCTGCGCACGAGGACGGTCGCGTCGCGGTAGAGCGGCGCGTGGTCCTTGTCGATCACGAACTCGACCTGACCGAGCGTGCCGCGGTTGCGCAGCGACCGCACCTCGCCGACCTGCACGCCGTGCGTGCGCACGTCCGAGCGCGGCACGATGTTGAACGGCTCGGGGACGAGCGCCTTGGCGACGTACGGGTGCCGGAACGGGAGCTTGCCGCCGGCCAGCTTGAACAGCTGGGCGAAGATGACCACGGCCAGCAGCGCGAAGCCGATGAGCGCGGCGAGCTTGAGCGTGCGGTGCTCGAGCCTCATCGTCCGCCTCCGATCGCGTCGATGCACGTCGGCATCCGCTTGAGCGTCACGCCCGTGTGCCCCTGCTGGCCGACCTGGCCGGCGTCGCTGTCCTCGGTGACCTCGGCGCGCGGGAAGGACCCGTTGGCGTCGGCGAACTTGAACACCTGGAGCGTGTTGTTGAAGAACGTCTGCGCGCTGGCGCGGCAGGTGGCCAGCTCCTGGGTGAGCTCGTCGAGCTGCGGCGCCTGCGGGCGCAGCGAGCCGAAGGCGTCGTCGAGCGCGCGCGACGTCGGCACGAGCACGCGGGCGAGCGGGCGCAGGTTCCGGACGGCGGGGCGCAGGGCCGCGAGCGCGGGCCTCGCGTCGCGCCCGAAGCGGCCCAGCCCGTCGAGCCCCGCGGGCAGCTGCGCCGCGACCGGGCGCAGTGACTGCAGCGCCGGGTCGAGGTCGCCGGCGAGGGCGCGCACGCTCGCGAACGAGCTGCGCATCGCCGCCATCGCCGGCGGCAGGCCCGTCAGCGTCCCGCCGAGCGGCTGGTCGTTGCGCGCCAGTTCGCCGAGGGCGGCGTCGCCCTGGCGCACCAGCGTCGTCAGCTGGGCGTCGCGCCGGGCGAGCGCGGCCGACAGGCCGCCGAAGTTGTGCACGAGCCGGCGCACGTTCGCGCGCCGCAGCGCGAGCTCAGACGTGGCGCGCTGCGCGACGTCGAGGAACGGCGCCAGCTGCGCGAAGGAGGCCTGCAGCTGGGCGCCACCGTCCTTGAGGCCGCGCCCGAGCTCGGCCAGCAGGATGGTCAGGCGCTTGCGCGTGTCGCCGTCGAAGGTGTCGAGCACGCGCGAGATGTCGACCGGCGTGATCGTCCGGTCGAGCGCGATCGGGTGGTCGACGGTCGCCTCGCCGGCCGAGGACGTCCCGCGGTCGGTGACGTTGACGTAGAGGTCGTCCAGCGGCGTGACCGGACGGATCTGCAGGCGCGCGTTGCGGTAGATCGGCCCGAACTTCTTCTTGATCTTGAGCGTCAGGACGGGATGGCCGCCGACGACCTCGGACTTGCTGACCACGCCCGCTTCGACGCCGGAGATGCGCACCTGGTGCTTGTCGGGAACGATGCCCTTCACGTCGGAGAACTCGGCGCGCAGCGTGCGGTACGGCGTCCAGGGGCGCTCGAAGGTCAGGTTGTGGGAGATCACGAGGAAGGCGACCAGGCCGCTGACCGCGAGCAGGACGTAGAGCAGGAACGGCCGCAGCGACCGGCGGACCTCGAGCCTGAGACGGTCGGCGTTGATCATCGCGATCCCCCCTTGCCGCGGCGCGGACCGCCGAACAGCCGCCCGAGGAAGTCGTTGAGGTCCGAGCAGTCGAGCTGCTTCTTGTCGCTGCCGCCGGTGATCACGTTCGACGTGCAGGGCAGGAAGGCGGGCGTGCGCTCGCCGAACGCGTTGCCGGCCCCGAAGCGCTGGATGAAGCTGTAGCGGTCGAACTGCGCCGCGCTGTCGGCGACGGTGGCGAAGACGGGGCCGATCGCCTCGTAGTTCTTCAGGCCCGTGTTGTCGTCGCGCGTGTTCGCCCAGGGCAGCAGCGTCTCGTTGGTGCGCTCGAGCGTCGGCTTCAGGCCGTCGAGCAGCGGCGCGCCCGAGCGCGCAGCGCCGTGCAGGCGCACGAGCGCCGGACGCAGCTCGCGCAGCAGCGGGCGCGCGTCGTGCAGCACTGGGCGCAGGGCCGCGAGCGCGGGCCGCAGCGCGCCCGAGGCGTCGTCCAGGCGCTGGGCGCCCGGCCGCAGGGCGGAGGCGACGGGGTCCAGCACGTCCAGCGTCCGGCGCAGCCGCTGCATGGTCGCGTCGGTCTCGGCCAGCGTCGCCGGGCCGGACTGCAGGATCCGGCCGAGGTCGGCGGCGCGCGCCGCGGTCACGCCGAGCGTCGTGTCGGCGTTGCCGACGAGGGCGCCCAGCTGCACCTCGCTGCGCCCGAGCGAGCCCATGAGCCGGCTGACGTGGCCCACGGTGTCGGTCAGGTCGCCGGCCCGCGTGCCGCGCAGGGCGGAGAGGCCCGGCGCGAGCTGCCGCATTGCGGGCGCCAGCCGGTCGATCGCCTGCCCCGCCGTGGCCGGATCGGCGAAGCCGCGGTCGAACTCGCGCAGCATCGTCTGCAGCCCGGCGCGGCTCGGCGGCTTGAGCGACGCGAGCACCTGGTCGAGCTCCACCTGCGTCGTCGTGTGCGACAGCGGGATCGAGCGGTCGCCGAGGGCCGGCCCGCTCGGCGAGCCCGGCTCGAGCTCGATGTAGAAGTTGAAGCCCATCAGCGTGCGCCAGTAGATGTGCGCGCGCGCGTCGCGCGCGACGCGGAAGCCGTGGGTGTCCTTCAGGCGCATCGTCACGACGACCCCGTGGCCGCCCGACCGGCGCTCGACCTTCTCGACCTCGCCGACCGGCACGCCGTGCACGCGGACCGGCGTCTTGCCGGGGCTGACGTTGTCGGCCGAGGCGAACTCGGCCTTGACGACCTCGCCGCCCTTCGGCCAGAACGGGATGCCGCGGCCGTAGAAGATCACCGCGAGCGTCCCGAAGACCGCCAGGACGATCGCCCCCCGCGCCACCAGGTTGGGGCGCGACTCGCCCGGGATCCGCTCGAAGCGCGCACGCAGGCTCATGGCGCCACCCGGGTGCGGGGGTCCCCGGTCCGGGACGTGCGGGCAATACGGCGCTGGCTTCCGGGGTCGCTCATGCGATCACCCTCCCGGTCGCTCGGTCCCCGCCTGGCACGGCTGGGGGTAGGCGTTCTGGAAGTCGCCGGTGTCGGCCGCGGGTCCCGCGCCGTCGCCGAGGCCGTACACGGACTGCTGGCTGCCGCCGACGAGGTTGAGGCGCAGGTAGCCGCCGCCGGCGTTGCCGAAGGTCATCATGCCCGTCCAGTTCTTGCCGAACAGCTTGATGTCGCAGCTGTGCGCGCCGAGCGTGCTCACGATCGGCACCGAGTCGCTCAGCACGGTGTCGAGGTTGGGCAGGACCGGGCGGACCGCGGCGAGCAGGCCGAGCGTCGGCGAGACGGCGCGCCCCGTGAGCCGCAGCGTGCGGTCCGCCGAGCGCAGGCCGGGCCTGGCCTCGCGCAGCAGCGCGCTCGTCTGGGCGAACGCCCGCGGCGCGACGGCGAGCGCCGGGCGCACCGTGCGCCCCAGACCGCCGAGCTCGCGGACCAGCGAATCCGCCTGCTCGAGGCCGGCCCGAACGGCCGCCAGCGCGCCGGGCGCCACCTCAAGCGTCCGCTGCAGGCTTTCCTCGCGGTCGGCGAACGGGCGGACGGCGCGGGCCTCCTGGGCGAATCCGGCGGCGAGCGGCTCGCGCACCGGGTCGGCCGCCGCGGCGGCGCCCTCGCTCCCGCGGATGAGGCTCGCCATCGCGCCGGGGCGGCCGACGATCGCGCCCGCGACCTGCTGCGTGCCGGCGAGGAAGCCCGGCGCGCTGTCGAGCGCCTCTGAAACATCTTGCCCGCGGCCGAGCACGCCGCGCCCGAGCTCGCGCAGGAAGCGCTGGGTGTTCGTGCGCGTCGCGGGGTCGAAGGTGCTGAGGACCTCGTCGAGCTGGCGCGTGGCCTGCGTCCGGGAGGCGGGGATGAGCTCGCCGTCGCGCAGCGGGCGGCCATGCGCGCCCGGCACGACGTCGATGTAGCGCACGCCGACGGCGCTGCGCGGGCGCACGACGACGCGCGTGTCCGAGCGCAGCGGCCTGACGGTGGGGTCCATCTGGAGCTTCACCACCGCGAGCCCGTGCTCGACGTGCGGGTCGAGCACCTGCCCGACGATGCGACCGCCGATCCGCACCTGGCTGTGCTTGGAGACGTTGTCGGCGTCCTTGAACTGCGCGCGGACCGTGAAGTAGGCGCGCCCGGGGATCGCGTCGGGCGCCTTGAACCCGATGTAGACCATGAGCACCGTGACGCCGATCCCGGCGAGCCCGAGGAGGATCATCGACAGCCGGTTGCGCGGCTGGCCCACCGGCCGGCCGAAGCGTTCAGACAGAAGCCGTCTCATCGCGCGTCAGCCTCCGAGCAGGTAGTTGAGGAGATCCTGGGCATCGCTGCCGGGTGGCGGCGGGGGCGTGCTCGGGGGGGCGGGCAGCTGCTTGGGCAGCTTGTCCCTGACCGCCGGCGGGAGCTTGTCGATGATCTGCTGGACGACGTGCTTGGTGTGGTCGCTCAGCTTGTGAACGTCGGGCACGGCGTTCTTGGGCAGGTGGTCGGTCACTCCGGGCAGATGCGGCGGCCGCAGCCGGTGCCGGCGCGCGCCGGGCCGGTCGGCGGCCATGCGCTCGAGGACGCTCGTGAGCATCTGCTCGCTCGCGGTGACGTGGAC
>DASXRF010000030.1:0-2869 GCA_036506755.1 Solirubrobacteraceae bacterium
GTCCGTGCTCGGGCACCGCCCGCGCGCCGCCACGGTCGTCGGGCGCCGAGAGGGTGCCGATCAGGGCGCCCGCCGCCAGCGAGACGCAAGCGAGCATCGCGAGCCGGCGCGCGCGACGGCGGTGGGCGGGCACCCGCGCCGCCGCCGGCCCGTCAGCCTCGTCGGCGGCCGCGCCGCCCGGGTAGGCGACGGCGGGCCACGGCCGCGCCGGCCCCTCGCCGTCGAGGGCGTCGAAGTCCCCCGCCGCCAGCGCCTCCTCGCGCGTCTCGGGAGCCTGGGCGGCGCGAGCCGGGGCGTCGAAGTCGCCGTCGGGCGGGCGGTCCTCGAGCGCCGGGACGTCCCAGCTGCCGCCGACCGTCGCGACGACCGCGCGGCTGCGCCGCCGGCGGCGGCGCTCGCGGTTCTGCGCCTCGTGCAGCTGGCGATAGGTCCCGTCGAGCTCGAGCAGCTCCTCATGCGAGCCCTGCTCGACGATGCGCCCGTCGCTGAGCACGACGATGAGGTCGGCGTCGCGGACCGTCGAGAGGCGGTGGGCGATCATGAACGACGTCCGCCGCTCCATGAGCTCGTCGAGCGCGTCGAGGATCACGCCCTCCGTCTTGGAGTCGATCGACGAGGTGGGCTCGTCGAGGATGAGGATCGGCGCGTCGCGGACGAAGGCGCGCGCGACCGAGATTCGCTGCCGCTCGCCGCCCGACAGCTGAGCGCCGCGCTCGCCGAGCACCGTGTCGTAGCCCTTCGGCTGGCGCTCGATGAACTCGTGGGCGTTGGCCGCCCGCGCCGCCGCGACCACGTCGTCCATGGACGCCTCCAGCCGGCCGTAGCGGATGTTGTCGGCGATCGTGCCGCTGAAGAGCAGCGGCTCCTGGAGCACGACGCTGATCTGCGCGCGCAGCGAGGCGAGCGTGAGCCGGCGGATGTCGACCCCGTCGATGCACACGCGTCCGGCGTGGGGGTCGTAGAAGCGGATGAGCAGGCTCATCAACGTCGTCTTGCCGGCGCCCGTGGGCCCGACGACGGCGACGCGCTGCCCGGGCTCCGCGCGCAGCGAGATGTCGCGCAGCGTGTCCTTGCGCCCGCGGTAGGCGAAGCCGACTCCCTCGAAGGTCACCTCCCCCGACGAGCGGCCGACGTCGAGCGCGTCGGGCGCCTCCTCGACCTCCTTGGGCGTGTCGAGCAGGGTGACGGCCGAGTTGAACTGGACGAACTGCTCGTTGAGGTTGCCGACCGTCGTGCTGATCTGCTCGAGCGGCTGGTAGACCGCCGCGACGTAGGCGGTGAGGACGAGCAGCTCGCCGATGGTGATCTTGCCCTGGATGACGTGCACGGCGCCGAAGCCGAGCACCAGCCCCGTGCCCAGCGCGGTGGCGCTGGTGACGCCGAGCGAGAACAGCGTTTGGCGCAGGGTGAGCTTGACGCGCTCGTCGACGGCGACCTCGCCCTGCGAGCGGAAGCGCCGGTACTCGTGGCCCTCGCGCCCGAACGAGACGATGACGCGCAGCATGGCCATCGCCTCGTGGACGATCGACAGCGACTGCCACTCGAGCGCCTGGACCCGCTGCAGCCGCGGCACGATGCGCGTCCCGTACAGCCCCAGCGACCACCAGATGAACGGCACGGCGATCAGCGAGACCAGCGCGACCTCCCAGTCGATGAGCGCCGCGACGACGAGCATGCCGATGAGCGTCAGCGCCGACTGGACGATCGGCGGGAACGCCATGACGATCGCGCCGACCGCGGCCGCCTGGTAGTTGATCTGGTTCATCAGCTGGCCGGTGAGCCGCTCGTCGTGGAAGGTCAGCGACAGGCCCTGGCAGTGGTTGAAGAGGTCGCTGCGCAGGTCGAGGACCATCCGCTGCTCGAGCTTGGCGTTGACCCACTCGGTGATCACCGAGGTCGCGTGCGTGGCGAAGGTCAGCGCGAAGCCGGTGAGGACGGCGAAGGCCAGCAGCGTGTACCGGCCCGGGCTCTCGCCGAAGACGAGCCGCACGACGCCGGTCGACCGGCGTGCGCCAAGGACGTTGTCGACCATGATCGCCAGCGGCCACGGCTCGGCGAGTGCGACGACCGCGGCGGCGAGCGTCAGCAGGAGCGACACGACGGCCAGCCGGCGGTACGGGCGCACGTAGGGCCAGACCCGCGGCAGCGTCGACCAGATGCCGAAGGCCTTCTTCATCCCACCAGCGTCGCCTCGATGGGAGCCTCGTCCTGGCGGCGCGGCTCGGGGCCGGATCGGGCGGGCGCGCGCAGCGGCGTGCGCGCGAACGGGCTGCGGTCGCGCAGCGATCCGGCGGCCAGGGGCTCGCTGACCGCGCTCGCCATCAGCCCCATCGCCGCGCAGCAGTCGTAGGCCGCGGTCGCCGCCGCCAGGCCGGCCAGCGCGCCGAGGCACGCGGCGGCGACGGGCTCGCCGTCGCCGGCGGCGGCGACCGCGAGCGCCGCGAGCACGGCGGTCGCCACGAGCGCCACCCGCGAGCACGTGGGCGTGATGCGAAAGCGCGCGAGCTGGCGCCCGTCGCCGTGCTCCTCGACCGCGCACAGCAGCCGGGCCCCGCCGAAGGGACCGCCGCGGACCTGCAGGTCCCAGCGGTCGAACTCGCCGCCCCGCGCGGCGGCGACCCCGTCGGCGCGCAGCCGCAGCTCGGCCCCGCCGAGCCAGTCGTCGAGCGGGCGCCAGCGCTCCGACCAGGCAGTGCAGCGCAGCGTGCCCGGCCGGCGCAGCACCACCCGGCAGCGCGTGCGCCGCCAGGGGGACAGCCCGCAATGCAGCCGGCCGGCGAGGCGCACGAGGGGCTGCAGGAGGTACAGCGCGGTGATGAGGACGCGCGCCGCGACGCGCCGGGCGCGCGGCCCGGTGGGCCGCACCCAG
>DASXRF010000031.1:0-6755 GCA_036506755.1 Solirubrobacteraceae bacterium
CCGCGCGGCCGGCCTGGCCGTCGAGCGCGGGATCGTCGTCGACGACCGGATGGTCACGTCGCATGAGCGCGTCCTGGCGGTCGGCGAGTGCGCCCAGCACCGCGGCGTCGTCCACGGCATCGTCGCGCCGATCCACGACCAGGCGGCCGTCGCGGCCGACACGCTGACCGGTCGCGAGGCCGCCTACGCCGGCTCGGTCCCCAGCGCCAAGCTCAAGGTCATGGGCGTCGACCTCGTGTCGGTCGGCGCCGCCGAGGGACCGCGCGAGGTCGTCTGCGCCGACGACGCCGCGGGGACGTATCGCAAGCTCGTCGTCGGCGCCGATGGGTGCGTGGCCGGGGCGGTCCTGCTCGGCGACGTGCGCGGCCACGAGCTGCTGCTCGAGGCCGTGCGCGCCGGCGAGCAGGCCCCCGACCCGCTCGCGCTGCTGGCCAAGGCCGGCGAGGCGACCGCCGCCGACCTGCCCGACACCGCCCAGGTGTGCAACTGCAACGGGGTCTGCAAGGGCGAGATCGTCAGCGCGATCAGCGAGCGCGGGCTCGGCTCCACGCAGGAGGTCATCTCCGTCACGCGCGCCGGCTCGGGCTGCGGCTCGTGCAAGCCGCTCGTCAAGGAGCTCGTCGCGCTGGCGCGCGGCGGCGCAGACGAGGAACCGGCCTACCTGTGCCCGTGCCGGCGCCAGACGCGCGAGGAGCTCGCCGCCGTCGTGCGCGAGCGCGGCGTGGAGTCGGTGAGCGAGCTGACCGCGGCGTGCGGGGCGGGCCGCGACTGCGGCGCGTGCAAGCCCGGCCTGGCCTACCTCGTCTCGCAGGTGTGTGAGAACCGCCACCACGAGGAGCGCCACGCCCGGTTCATCAACGACCGCGTCCACGCGAACATCCAGCGCGACGGGACGTTCTCGGTCGTGCCGCGCATGCGCGGCGGCGTGACGACGCCCGCCGAGCTGCGCCGGATCGCCGACGTCGCCGAGCGCTACGAGGTCCCGCTGGTCAAGGTGACCGGCGGCCAGCGCATCGATCTGCTCGGCGTGCGCAAGGAGCAGCTCCCGGCGATCTGGGAGGAGCTCGACATGCCGTCCGGCCACGCGTACGCCAAGGCCGTGCGCACGGTCAAGACGTGCGTGGGGACCGACTTCTGCCGCTTCGGCCTCGGTGACGCCATCGGCGTCGGCGTGGAGCTCGAGCGGCTGATGGAGGGCCTCTACACGCCGCACAAGGTCAAGTCGGCGGTGACAGGGTGCCCGCGCAACTGCGCGGAGGCCTACGTGAAGGACATCGGCCTCGTAGCTGTGGAGGGCGGCTGGGAGGTCTACGTGGGCGGCGCCGCCGGCTCGACCGTGCGGAAGGGCGACCTGCTCGCCACCGTGACCGCGAGCGACGAGGCGATCCGCTGGGCGCTGGCCTTCCTGCAGCACTACCGCGAGAACGCCGACTACCTCGAGCGCACCTACGGCTACCTCGAGCGCGTCGGCATCGAGGCCGTCCGCGAGGCGGTCACCGAGGGGATGGAGGCGTTGCTCGAGCGCTACCGCATCGCCAAGGCGGCCGCCGACCCCGACCCGTGGCGCGAGCGCCACAACCCAGTCCATCCCAAGCAGTTCGCCGAGCTCGACACCGACCCCGTCACGCCGATCGACGTGGTGCTCAACCAGTGACCGGCTACACGTACATCGGCCGCGCCGACGACGTCCCGCGCCTCGAGGGGCGCAGCGTCACGGTCGCCGGCCGGCGGATCGCGGTCTTCCGCACGCCCGAGGGCTTCCGCGCGCTCGACCACGCCTGCCCGCACGCCGGCGGCCCGCTCGCCGACGGCATCGTCGCCGACCGCTGCGTGACCTGCCCGCTGCACGGCTGGCGCTTCGATCTCGACACCGGCGAGGCGCGCAACGCGGACGCCCGCGTGAGCACCTACGAGGTCGTCGAGCGCGCTGGCGAGCTGTGGCTGCGCACCGGCTCGGGGGCATTGGCCGAGGCGGCGTGAAGCGCGTTCGCAGCACCTGCCCGTACTGCGGGGTGGGCTGCGGGCTGATCGCGGAGGTTGATGGCGACCGGCTGGTCGCCGTGTCCGGCGATCCCCTGCATCCCGTCAACCGCGGCGCCGCGTGCGTCAAGCCGCTGCACCTGCCGGCGGCCGTCCACGCGCGCGACCGGGCCACCGCGCCACTCAGGCGCGCCACGCGCGACGAGCGCTGGCGGCCGGCCACGTGGCGCAGCGCCATCGCGGTGCTGGCCCGCCGCCTGAAGGCGATCGCGGCCGAGCACGGCCCGGACGCGATCGCCTTCTACGTCTCCGGCCAGCTGCTGACCGAGGACTACTACGCGGTCAACAAGCTCGCGAAGGGCTTCCTGGGGACCAACAACGTCGACTCCAACTCGCGCCTGTGCATGTCCAGCGCGGTCGCCGGCTACCGCGAGAGCCTCGGCTCCGACGGGCCGCCGGCCTCCTACGCCGACATCGACCAGGCCGACTGCCTGCTGCTGCTCGGCAGCAACACGGCGGCGTGCCATCCCATCCTGTGGTCGCGCATCCGCCGCCGCCAGGCCGAGGGCGCCTCGGTGATCGTCGTCGACCCGCGGCGCACCGACACCGCCGCGGCCGCCGACATCCACCTGCCGGTGCGTCCGGGCAGCGATCTCCCGCTCCTCAACGCGATGCTCGCCGTCCTCGCCCGCGACGGACTGCTCGACGACCGCTTCCTCGCGCGGCGCACCGAGGGACTCGAGGAGGCGCTCGCCGGCGCGGCCGAGTGGCCGCCCGAGCGCGCGGCGGAAGCCTGCGGCGTGAGCGCCGAGGCGATCGTCGACGCCGCCCGGCGCTTCGGCCAGGCCAAGCGCGCGATGGCGCTGTGGTCGATGGGCGCCAACCAGTCGACGGTCGGCACGCTGAAGAACCGCGCGCTGAACAACCTGTGCCTGGCGACCGGCAACATCGGCCGGCCGGGCACGGGGCCCCTGTCGCTGACCGGCCAGCCCAACGCGATGGGCGGGCGCGAGACCGGCGGGCTGTCGACGCTGCTGCCCGGCTACCGCAGCGTCTCGATGCCGGAGGACCGCGCCGAGATGCGCCGGCTGTGGGCCCTCCCCGTCGACGCGCCGGGGATCTCGCCGCAGCCGGGGATCGCCGCCACCGACCTCGTCGAGGCGCTCGAGCGCCGTGCGGTGCGCGCGGTGTGGATCGTCGGCACGAACCCGGTCGTCTCCCAGCCCGACGCCGAGCGCTTCGCCTCCGCGCTGCGCGAGGCCGACCTCGTCGTCGTCCAGGACGCCTACCACCCGACCGAGACCGCCGCCCTGGCCCACGTGGCCCTGCCGGCCGCGCAGTGGCCCGAGAAGGACGGGACGATGACGAACTCCGAGCGGCGCGTCTCGCTCGTGCAGCGCGCGCTCGACCCGCCCGGCGAGGCGCTGGCCGACTGGGAGGTCTTCGCCCGGCTCGGCCGCGCGCTGGGCCACGGCGAGGCGTTCGGCTGGCGCAGCGCGGCCGAGGTCTTCGACGAGTACGCCGCGACGACGGCCGGCCGCGTGTGCGACGTCAGCGGCCTGAGCCACGCGCGGCTGCGCCAGGAGGGTCCGATCCAGTGGCCCTGCCGCCCGGGCCGCGAGGGCACCGAGCGCCTGTACTCCAGCGGGCCGTTCCCGACGCCCTCGGGGCGCGCGCGCCTGGCCGCCACGCCGCACACCGATCCCGCGGACGCGCCCGACGACGAGTTCCCGCTCGTGCTGACGACGGGGCGGCTCGCCGGCCAGTGGCACACGATGACGCGGACGGGCAAGTCCGCCGACCTGCTCGCCGCCGAGCCGGAGCCCTTCGTCGAGCTGCACCCCGCCGACGCCGAGCGCGCCGGCGTCCGCGACGGCGCCCGCGTGCGGCTCGTGTCGCGGCGCGGCGAGGCGCACGTCAAGGCGCGGCTGACCGACGCGGTGCCGGCGGGCACGGCGTTCGCGCCGTTCCACTGGGGCGCGCTGCACCTGCCGCCGGGCGCGGGCGCGCTGAACGCGGTGACCAGCCCCGCACTAGATCCGGTGTCGCGCCAGGCCGAGCTCAAGGCGTGCGCGATCCGCGTCGAGCCGGCGCGGGCGCCGGGGCGCCGCGCGCGCGGTGCGCCGCGGCGCCTGCTCGTGGTCGGCGGCGGCATGGCCGGCCTGGCCGCCGTCGAGGCGGTCATCGAGCACGACCCGTCGGCCTTCGCGGTGACGATCGTCGGCGCCGAGCCGCAGCTGCCCTACAACCGGATCCGACTCTCCCACGCGCTGGCCGGCGACGTCGCCGCGCCGTCGCTCCTGCTGCGCGAGGCCGACTGGTACGAGGCGCGCGGGATCGCGCTACGTCATGGGGTCGCCGTCGAACGCCTCGATCTCCCTGGGCAGCAGGCCGAGCTCGCCGGCGGCGAGACGCTCGGCTGGGATCGCCTCGTCCTGGCCACCGGCTCGCAGCCGGCCCTGCCGCCGATCGCCGGCCTGCACCGCTCGGGCGTGCACGCCTTCCGCACGCTGCGCGACGCGCAGGCGATCACGGCCGCAGCCGCCCGCGGGGGCCGCGCGGTCGTCGTCGGCGGCGGCCTGCTCGGCCTGGAGGCGGCGCGCGGCCTGCAGGCGCGCGGCGTCCGGGTGACGATCGTCCACCTCGCCGACCGGCTCATGGAGCAGCAGCTCGACCCGCTCGGCGCCGGGCTGCTCGAGCGGCGGATCCGCGAGCTGGGCATCGACGTCCTCCTGAACGCGCGCACCGAGGAGGTGGCGGGCAACGGGCAGGCCGAGGGCGTCCGGCTCGCCGGCGGCGCAGAGATCGAGGCCGACCTCGTCGTCGTCGCCACCGGTGTGCGGCCCGACGTTCGCCTGGCCCGCGCGGCCGGCCTCGAGGTGGGCCGCGGCGTGATCGTCGACGACGAGCTGCGGGCCAGCCATCCCGGCGTGTGGGCGGTCGGCGAGTGCGCCGAGCACCGCGACACGGTCTACGGGCTCTGGGCGCCCGTGCGCCGCCAGGCGCGCGTCGCGGGCGCCGCGATCGCCGGCAGGCCCGCCGCCTTCCACGGCGCCGTTCCCGCGACCACCCTGAAGGTCATGGGCGTCGACCTCTTCTGCGCCGGGCGCGCCGAGACGCGCGCGGGCGAGGAGGAGGTCCTCGCGCTGGACTCGCGCAACGGGCGCTACCGCAAGCTGATCCTCGCCGGCGACCGGCTGGCGGGCGCCGTGCTGCTCGGCGACCTCGGCGAGGCGCCCGCGCTGCACGACGTCATCGAGCACGGCCGCCCGGTGCCCGAGGAGCTGCTCGACGCCGGCGCGTCGACCGCCGCCTTCGAGCCGCCGCCGAGCGCGCTGGTCTGCTCGTGCAACGCCGTGTCGCGCGACGCCATCGAGCGCGCGATCGCGGCCGGGGGGCTCGAGCGCCTGGAGCAGGTGGCGGCGGCCACCGGCGCGAGCACCGGCTGCGGCGGCTGCCGTCCCGGCGTCGAGCGCCTGCTCGAAACGGCGCGCGAGCGCCGCCGCGAGCCGCTGGCCGCGCACTGACGCGCCGGTCGCCGCCACTCGCGCAGGTTCCTCCAGGTCTCGGCCGAACACCTCCGTTTTTCGTAAGAAGTTTGTCCAGGACTTGACAAAACCCGCTGCCATGAGGAAAGGTCCGGCGCCGGAGAGGAGAGGTGAGTGGGTCGCTTCGATCGCTGCGGGAGCTCAATCGCCTCCGCGTGCTCGAGATCGTCCGCGAGCGCGGGCAGGTGAGCCGGGGGGAGATCGCGCGCCAGACCGGCCTGGCGCGCTCCACCGTGTCCAATCTCGTGGTCGAGCTGCAGCGCGACGGCTTCGTGGTCGAGCGCGAGCCCGCGTCCTCCTCGCAGGGCGGCCGCCCGGCCGCACTGCTGACGCTGAACCCGGGCGCCGGCGCAGTGATCGGCATGCACTTCGACCACGGCTCCGTGCGCGTGGCGCTCGCCGACCTCGCGCACACCATCCTCGCCGAGGCGGACTGCGAGCTCGACGTCGACCACGAGGCCTGCGAGGGCCTGCAGGCGGCCACGGCGCTCGTCGACCGGGTGCTCGGCGAGGCCGCGATCGACCGCGAGCGCGTCGTCGGCGCCGGCGCGGGCATCGCCGGCCCGGTGGACGCCGCGTCCGGGACGGTCGGGTCCTCGACGCTGCTGCCCGGCTGGGTGGGCATCGACGTGGCCGCCGAGCTCGAGCGCCGGCTCGGGCTGCCGGTGCACGTCGACAACGACGCCAACCTCGGCGCGCTCGCCGAGTCGGTCCTCGGGGCCGGCCGCGACGCCACCGAGATGGTCTACCTCATGCTCTCGTCGGGCATCGGCGCGGGGCTCATCCTCGGCGGCCGGCTCTACCGCGGCGCGCGCGGCACGGCCGGCGAGATCGGCCACGTCCTGGTCGACGAGAACGGCCCGATGTGCCGCTGCGGGCTACGCGGCTGCCTGGAGACCTACGCCGGCGCCAACGCGCTGCTCGAGCTCTTGCGCCGCGAGGACCTGACCGTCGACGGCATGGTCGAGCTCGCCCGCGACGGCGACCCCGCGTGCGCGCGCGTCATCGCCGACGCCGCGCGCACCGTCGGCCAGGTGGTCGCCGGGCTGTGCAACCAGTTCAACCCCGAGCTCGTCGTCGTCGGCGGCCGCCTGGCCGCCGCCGGCGCCCTGCTCCTCGAGCCGATGCGCGACGCGGTCCGCCGCTACGCGATCCCCGGCGCGGCCGGGGACGTGCGGGTCGTCGGTGGCGCGCTCGGCCACCGCGCCGAGCTGCTCGGCGCGCTCG